>CAYSMQ010000254.1:0-7405 GCA_964432035.1 uncultured Ardenticatenaceae bacterium | reverse complement strand
ATGGATCGCCTGAACGAGTACGCCAACGGCGGAGGCATTCTGATCGTCATGGGTCAGGACGCCACGGCCGTCATGGATGAGTCTTTCCTTGTCGAAAGCACGCTCGGCGCAATCCAGCTTCAGGATAGCGTCACCAACTTCCAGTTGCCGGAACGGCTCGTTCTGCCCTTGAACGAAGCGCCCGAGGCCTTTGAAGACGTAGCCCTGGATTTGAGCGGTCCCGACAACCTTGTTGGTCAGCTGCCGATGCCAGACGCCCCACCAAGTCTAGGCAACGGCTACTATCTGCCGCTCATTCAGAGCTCGGGCGATGCGCCCGACGTTGGCGCTAAGCCGACCGGCTCAGCCAGCATCGTCTACGATCTGGATTCCATGCGGCTCGACTACTCCGTGACTATCTCGGTCACCGATCCCGTGACCCTAACCGCGGCCCACATCCATGAGGGCAGCTACGGTGTCCACGGACCGGTTCTCTACCCGCTGTTCAGCGGTAGCCAGTACATCACGGACACCTACACCTTCGATGGGTCGGTGATCATCGATGCGGCCCACGAAGACGCGCTGCTCAACGGCGGCCTGTACATCAACGCCCACACCACGGACCATCCGTTTAGCGCCGTGCGCACGCAGATCTGGCTGGTTGCCGGCAACGATGCCGCCAACAACCAGTTCTTCATGGACGAGCTGGAGCCGCTCCCCGGCCTGGCTCCCGAGCCGGTGCCTGGCACCTACTACCCCTATCAGCCCTTCCTCTACTACCCCGGTCCCTACAACATAGATGAAGGCGTTGTGGGTATGCTACACCGCGACAGTCCCACGCTCGAATATCCGGGCGTCAGCTTCCCCGGACGCGCCGCGTTTACTTCCTTTGGTCTGGAAGGCGTGAATAATTCGCCGGACAGCACCAACCGCGCCGAGCTACTGCAGCTCTTGCTCGACTGGGGCAACGACGAACCGACCGTGACCATCGAGGACCGTACCGATGAGTACGATCCTACCAGCCTCGTGACCTTCCTCGAGGCGAACGTGGATTCCAACATCGAGGGTATCGAAGGTGCGACCTATCGTTGGGACTTTGGCGACAACAGTGAGTACGCCGGACCGTACGAGAGCAATCTCGCCGGACACGAGTACGAAACTTGTGGCGACTACACGGTGCGTGTAGAAGCGACCGATACGTTCGGCAACTCCGTTATCGGTGAACAGGAGATCACCGTGACGAACTGTGCCACTGTTCCGACCGTTACGGACGGCAACTAGCGTTCACATGATGTTTCGGGGGCCGGTCTCCTGACCGGCTCCTTAGAGGGTGAGCTTCCGAAAGGGGGCTCACCCTTTTTATTTCAACAACCGCCGCGCCTCGGCTACCCACTCCGCCAACTCCCCGCTTAGCAACCCCGCGTCCCCTAACGCTTCACGCGCCAGCTCCCCCGCCGCCCCGTGCAAATAGGCGCCCAGCACCGCCGCCTCGTATCCGTCCAGCCCCTGCCCCAACAACGACACGATCACCCCCGCCAGCACGTCACCGCTGCCCGCGCTGCCCAGCAAGGGGTTGGCGAAAGGCAAGATGGCGCTGCGCCCGTCCGGCGCGGCAACCACCGTAAACGCGCCCTTCAAGAGCACGACCTGCTGCCACCGCTCTGCACTCTCACGGGCTAACTTGATGCGGTCCTTTTCGCGCAGCTCGCTTAGTTCCTCTCCCACCAGCCGCGCCATCTCCCCGGGATGCGGCGTCAGCACCGTGCCTTCGGGCAGCCGCTGCGCCCACTCTTCCATGCGCGCCAGGATGTTCAGCCCATCGGCGTCGACCACCAGCGGCGGAAATGTCTGCACCCGCTCCAACAACGTTTGCATAAATTCATCCGCTGCGCCCACGCCCGGGCCCACCAGCAGTGCATCATAACCCGGCAATATCTCCGCGATGAAACGCGCGCTTTCCGCACCAAAATTATCTTCATCTGGCGCCGGCGGGTACGTCGCTTCCGGCAATTGTGTCGCCGCTACTGGTCGCACGGCGCGCGGCGTCGCCAAAGCCACCAGCCCCGCGCCCGCGCGATAGGCGCCGCGCCCGCACAGCACCGGCGCGCCCCAATAGCCTGCCGAACCCGAAACGATCAGCGCCTTGCCGAACGTGCCCTTATGCCCGTCGATGGCCCGCTCTGGCAGTAGTGCGCGCGCCATCCGCGCTGTGGCCAGCGCCACGTCTACCTCCTGCACAGCCGGTAGCTCCGGTCCGATGCCAATGTCGGCCACGACCAGCTCTCCCACGGCCGCCGCGCCTGGAAAAAGGAAGTGCCCCCGCTTGGGCCCGGCGAACGTCACCGTCAATCGCGCCGGCACGGTCAACGGATCCAGCGCGCCCGTGTCGCAGTTCAGCCCGCTGGGACAATCCACGGCGACGACGATGGGCCCTTCTTGGTCTGTGGCCCCGTCTGGCAACGCCGCCACGTTGGTCAAACGCGCTTCCTCCGGCGCTTGTTCCTCTGCGCGCTCCTTCAGCCCTGCCTGTACCTGCCGCATCAGCTTGGCCAACTCGCCTCCGATGGGCCGATCCACGCCCGTGCCCAGCAGTGCATCGACGACCATATCCGTGGCCCGCAGCCGCAGGCGCAAAACGCGATAGCGCTGGTCGAATTCGGCGTTGACGTGAAACAGGCCCATCTCCTCCACGCGCCTGAAGTTTTCGTCTTCCTCCGCGTCGCGCGGCCGGTACAGATAGAAGGCCACGTCGGCCCCTGCCTCCGCCAGGTAACGGCCCGCTACCAGCCCGTCCCCACCGTTGTTGCCGGGACCGACCAGAATCAGAATCTGCATCGCGTCCACGTCGTAGCGCTCGCTTATGGCCCGCGCCACCGCGCGCCCCGCATTTTCCATCATCTCCGGGTAGCTCACGCCCGCCGCGTCGGCCTCCTTTTCGGCAGCCACCATCTGCGCCACCGAAAACACCTTAGCCATATTGGCCATCGTCATGCCTTCCTCCCGCTCATAAGATTCCTTGATTACGGTACCATTCTATTGTCTCGCGCGCGCCCCGGGCAAAGGGTGTCGGACTAAAGGCCAGCTCCGCCTGCGCCTTGGCCGACGACACGCGCCAATCCTGGAACACATAATGCGCCAGATTTTTGGGATAAAAAGGCTCCTCGCCCGTGTAGCGTGACGCCGCGGTCCATAGACGCGCCAGCAGCAACAGCGGCCACGTGGGCAGGTTCAAACGCCAATGGCTGATGCCCGCCAGGTCGCTTACCACGTCGTTCACCTCGTTGTGGGTCATCGTCGCGCCCGACAAATTATAGATCTGCCCCGGCCGTCCCTTCTGCAAGGCGCCCACGATACCACGCGCTACGTCCGGCGCGTAGGCCGGAAACGTTAGTCGCCGCCCCCCATGCACCTTGATGCGCCAGCCGCGTAGCGGGTCCTCAAAAAACAGCCGGTTAAATGCGTAGCGACCCCAGGGCCCGTACAAAGCGCCCGGGCGCACCACGATCACGTCCAGCCCGCAGTTACGTTCGTAGGCCAGTGCCAGCCGTTCCGCCTCCAGTTTTGTGCGCTGGTAAGCATCTTGCGGCCGGCAGGGATGCGCTTCGTCTACCACGCGCCCCGGTTGCGGTTTGCCCACCACGACCACCGTGGAAACCAGCACCACGCGCCGCGCGCCTTCCTCCAGTGCTGCCCGCAACACCGCGTCGGTCCCTTCCACGTTCGTCTGCCAAAAGTGACACAGGTTGCCCCACATGCGAAAGTGGGCCGCCGCGTGCACCACGCCCTGGCAGCCTTTGCTCGCCGCGCGCAGCGCCTCCCGGTCGCTAATATCGCAGGCGTAAGCCAGCTCCACGCCCATCTTTCTCAGAAAGGACGTCTCACTTTGCCGGCGCACCAGGGCCCGTACCACGTAGCCCTTCGCCATCAGGCGCCGCGCCAGGTGATGGCCCAGAAAACCACTTGCGCCCGTTAATAAAATCATAGAAAGTCCTCTGTCGTTGCCGGCAATGGTTGCCCCGGTAGTATACTGGTCTTTGCGCGATTCGGAACCCGCGTAGTCTGCGCAGTGACGATAGTTGTTCTTAGGGTCCAGTACTACTGACCTGTTGCGTGGCATTTTTCGCTAAAATATAATCCGCTGAAATTATGGCTGTTGCTGAAGAAACGAGAGTAGATAGCGGCCGCGTGGCGCCATCCCCGGAGGCTGGAGAAAAGCCACAGCAGCCCACCAGCGTCGTTGTTCGCGAAATCATCGAGACGCTGCTACTTACCCTATTCATTTTTTGGATTGTCAACACTGCCACGGGACGCTATCGAGTGCAGGGACACAGCATGTTGCCCACCTTGCACGAGGGCGAATACCTCATTATCAACAAGCTGAGCTACTTCCTGGACGAGCCACGCCGTGGCGACATCATCGTTTTGCACTTTCCCCGCGACCGCAGTCGCGAGTATATCAAGCGCGTCATCGGCCTGCCGGGGGACGAAATCGTTGTCCGCGACGGCGTCGTCACCGTCAACGACGAGCCGCTCGAGGAACCGTATATCAACGGCACAGCTGCGTATCGCAGCACTAGCTGGGTGGTGCCCGAAGGGCACTACTTTGTGATGGGCGATAATCGCAACAATTCCAGCGATTCGCGTAGCTGGTCTTTTCTCCCGCGTGACGATATCGTTGGTAAAGCCTGGCTCATCTACTGGGGTATTGAAGATTGGGGCCTGGTGCCCCATTTTCGCCACCAGCTAGGCTGACTGGGGCTTGCCACCGTCGAGATATTTAAGACTATCGTCTCTGTTCCCTCTAGAATTACGGTCCGGAGCGCGCTGGCCTTCGGTGACCTTGGTTCTCTTGCTTGACCATTTTCACTCACATATAATCGCCAAGAGAATGGGCGTGACCGACGATAACGAACCAAGAATAGGCGAAGTGGTTCGCACTCCGGCGACTGAGAATGGACCGCGAACACCGACTGCTGTCATCCTACGGGAAATCGTCGAGACGCTTCTACTGGCCCTGTTCGTGTTCGGCCTTGTAAACGCTATTACGGGCCGCTATCGTGTCGAAGGTCACAGCATGATGCCCACCCTACATGATGGCGAGTACTTGATTGTCAATAAAGCCAGCTACGTTTTTGACGAACCTGAACGGGGAGACATCATTGTATTACACGTTGCCGTTGACCAAAATCGAGACTACATCAAGCGCGTCATTGGCGTTCCCGGCGACCACGTCGAGGTTAGGGGGAGTACAGTATTCGTCAACGGCGCCGAGCTCGATGAGCCATACCTCAATGGTAGGGCAGCTTATCGCAGCAGTAGCTGGGTGGTGCCGGAAGGACACTACTTTGTGATGGGCGATAATCGCAACCACTCTAACGATTCGCGAGCCCTCTCCTTTTTGCCGCGCGGTGATATCGTGGGTAAAGCGTGGCTCATTTACTGGGGTGTTGAAGATTGGGGCCTTGTGCCACACTTCAGTCACCAGATAAGCTGACTGCTCCTCGCACCTCATCACTGTGCGAACGCGCCAGTATGGAATAAGAGAAACGCAAATATGAGCGCGCTTGGACGCCACATCATCAGCCTTGACCTGTTTACTGATGCCTATCGTGTCTCCGGACGGACCCAAGTCGGTACCAGCGGTCTCCTTTCAGAATTGAACAATCCCAACACCGACTTCCTGGAGCTAGAAGAAGCCTATATCTCCCGCATCCACGAACCGGGAAAGATCGTCGGCAGCTACTCCGAAGTTTCCTTCCGCAAAAGCAATATTAATTTCGTCATTCTGCAAGATAGGCGTGATGGCACGCTGGCAGGCGCGCCGCAGGGCCGCTCGCTCTTTGCCCGGGGCCGTCCTATCCAGATATTTCTCACCACGCCTTCTTTCGAAATACATGGAACTGTGATGCACGACGGGCAAACGTCGCCGGGTGCCATCCTCGTGCACACGCTAGGCCATTTTCAACCCGTTTTTGACGCTGAGGCCTGCGCCGCCCTCTATCCTGACATCACCTACAAAGGTGACCTCATTCTGGTGCAAAAGGAGTACGTGGGCATCTTTTGCCTGGATCATCATAAGGAGTGAGCGCGATGTTTACATCGACGGGCCTCGCAGCAGCGGTACCCGCGACCGCGCTATAGGCAGAGAGGAGCGCCAAATTGGCTAAGATATTGGTGGTTGACGACGATCCACAGCTTTTACGCATGGTAAGTCTTATCCTGGAACGCGGCGGGCACGAGCCGTTGCTTGAAGAAAACCCGCTAAACGCCCTGGAGCACATCCGCCGCGAGCGACCTGATCTCGCCGTGGTAGACGTGATGATGCCCGAGCTGGGCGGTCACGAGTTAATCGCGCAGATTCGCGCCGCGGATGACGTCTCCGACGTCGCCATCCTTGTCCTCAGCGCCCGTGCGCAGAGTGTCGACCGCCAGGCCGCCCTGGCCAGCGGTGCCGACGCCTATCTAAGCAAACCGGTCGTACCCGCTACACTCATGGAAGCAATCGATCGTCTGCTAGGCGACGAGCTGCCCTCTACCAACGGCGCCGGTCCAGAAGGCATGGTCATCTCGGTCTTTGGTCTTCGCGGCGGCGTCGGTCGCACCACCATCGCCGCCAACCTGGGCGCCGCCCTGCGCCGGGAGAACAACGAAGAAGTCTGCCTCGTGGACCTCACGCCCTCCGGTGGACAGGCCGTCGTCCATCTGCGTCTGAAGACGCGCGTGGCCTGGAACGACCTTCCGCCCGTGGAACGGCTAGACTGGCCCACGCTCAAGGAAAACCTGCTCATGCACCAATCCGGCCTGCGCGTATTGGCCGCCCCGCGCCGTCCCCAGCTGGCTACGATGCCGTCCGCTGATCTGGTCACGTCCGTGCTGGCCATTTTGCGTCGCGCCGTTTCCTTCGTCATTCTCGATCTACCCCCCATCCTCAACCCCGCCGTGCGCGTTGCCCTGACCCACACCGACGTCATGTTGCACGTCGTCACGCCCGACGTCGTCTCCGTTCAGCTGGCGCGCCACGCGGCACACTATCTGGCTCGTTCAGAACGGCAGCCGCAAGAAAAGATCTATATCCTTAACCAGGTCACACCCGAGGGACAGCTGACCCCCACCGCCGTCGAAAGCGGCCTGCGCGCCCAGCTTGCTTTTCAAATTGGCTACGACGACAGGCAGGCCCGCGCCCTCATGCAGGGCGCCCCGCTTTCTCTCACCCACGCCAACTCGCCGCTGCCTCAGGTCACGCGCCGCCTGGGTGAGGCCCTCGCCCACCGCGCCTCCAATACTTGATTGTTGCCCTCGACAGTGGTAGAATTCCATCCGTTGTGCGCTTCACCGCATCGGCTTGCCCCCATCGTCTAGGGGACTAGGACGTAGGCCTTTCAAGCCTAAAACCGGGGTTCGAATCCCCGTGGGGGCATCCATGATA
>CAYSMQ010000253.1:5129-7442 GCA_964432035.1 uncultured Ardenticatenaceae bacterium | reverse complement strand
CCCGGCAGCAACCGCCTGCGCCACCTGTCCCGCAAACAGGCGCAACAGCGTCAGGCCGCTCTTGAGCCCCGCGCGCAGCATCTGCTTGCCGTCCCAGTAAATTTCCTCGTCAAAGGCGCCGGCTTCTTCTTCCCAGTAGTGCGCTATCTGGCGCACGTCCGCGGTGTAGGGCCGGCCCTTGTCGCCGCGGCGGTCCAATTCCTGTTGAAAGGCCTGGTAGCGGTTCAAGCAGGATGTCACGGTGCGATCCGGATTTGCTGGTGTGGAGAATGATTGTGTGACTCATACTGTAACAGTAGCGTAGTGGCGACGAACATCGTAGCGCCAAATCTCGCTGATCACAGTAGGCCATTTGGCGCTCGTGCCACGCTCCATAATAGACTAAAAAAGGGATGGTGACCGTACAATGTGAGTGGAGGGGGAATTGACGATGGCCAGGCATCGTTCTGCCCACGAATTAGAAATTGTCGAGTTGGAGCGCCTGCTCGAGCGCAGGAGGCGCCGAGTACACCGTGGCCGCCGGTCTCGCCTGCAAGCGATGGGGCGTGTCATCGAGGCGCCAGACAAGCCGCCTCCGGACGAGAGCGCAGCCATCCGTTTGGCAGTCAACGGGCAAACGGACCGTTTCCCTGCGCCCGCGACCGGGTGCGATCCTCAGATCCATGACAAGGAACGGCGTCCTTCCTGGCAGCAATTCGCCGGTAGGGGGTTGTTGCTTATAGAGTGGGTCGTCATCGTTCTCTTCCTGTTTACTATTTTCAGCCTGTGGTCCACAAACAATAGGCTCAACCTTGTACTGGCGCAGGCGCAACGGGCAGAAGGCGCCGCGCTGGCCTTGCCCACAGCGCAGCCAACCGCGGTGATTGACGTGGTCGTCCTGCCCGGTGGGCACCGCTATCCTCGCGCCGGCGAGACGCCGCAGCCTGGCGAAGCAGGGTACATTCCGGCCCACCTGCTGCCGGCTATCAACAACTATGAGTCCCCGCCGATACCGACGCCAGCGCCGGAGCAAGCCCGTCGCATTCAGGTAGAGGCAATCGGGGTGGATAGCGGCGTCTACCAGGGAATGTACGATTGGGACGTGTTGAAAAAGGGCGTAGCGCAGCACATCGGCTCGGCAGCGCCAGGACAAATGGGTAACATGGTTCTGGCCGGTCACAATGACGTTTATGGTGAGGTGTTTCGCAACCTTGATCGGCTTGCGCCGGGTGACGAGATCGTCATCAGCAGTGAGCGACAGGCCTACATCTACGTGGTGCGTGAGACTCTGATTGTCGATCCGGCCGAGGTCTGGGTCATGGCGCCGACCGACTTCCCCGGCCTGACACTAATTTCCTGCTACCCGTACCGCATCAACACCAAACGCATCGTCGTCTTTGCGGACCTGGCAAGTTGAAAGCACGGTTGTAGCCTGCGCTGTACCTGTGGTGACGCAGACGCTGCCCCTCCATGATAAAATGAAGAGATACGATGGCTCACAAGATCCTTGTTGTTGACGACGAACCGACGCTGTTGCAGACGGTGCGTGCCTATTTGGAAGAAGAAAAGTATGAAGTGCGCATAGCGCTGAACGGCGAGGCAGCGCTTCGGGAGGCGCACGCCTTCGAGCCGGACCTGATCGTGCTGGATGTCATGTTGCCCGAGCTGGACGGGCTGGAGGTGCTGCGCCGCCTGCGACGGGGTGACGTGGCGCAGGCGCTGCGCGACGTGTACGTGATCATGCTCACGGCACGCGGCGATGAGATGGACCGCGTACTGGGGTTGGAACTGGGCGCTGACGATTACGTGACCAAGCCCTTCAGCCCGCGGGAGCTGGTGGCGCGGGTTAAGGCCTCGCTGCGGCGCGCCGGTGGTGCTGAGCGCAGCGAGGAGCCTGCCTTCGTCTTTCGCTGCCTTCGTCTGGATCCCGAGGCGCGGCTGATGTGGAAGGATGGCCAGGAAGTGGAACTGACGCCAATCGAATTCGACCTGCTGCACGTGCTGGTGCGCCATGCCGGGCGTGTCCTGAGCCGCGAGCAGTTGGTGGAACAGGTGTGGGGCGTGGATTATTATGGCGACGAGCGCGTGGTGGACGTGCACATCGGCCGCCTGCGCAAAAAGGTCGAAGCGGATCCGGCCGAACCGAAGCTGATTGAAACGGTGTGGGGTATGGGTTACAAGCTGGTCGTATGAAAAGCGAGGCAACGATGTTCTCCAATGTAACACTGCGAACACGCCTGTTTTTTTCGTATCTGCTGCTGCTGTTGATTTCGCTGACGCCCGCCCGCGGTAGCGCCCCAGCAATCCCATCACTTCCGACTCGCTCGACGGCTT
>CAYSMQ010000253.1:0-5119 GCA_964432035.1 uncultured Ardenticatenaceae bacterium | reverse complement strand
CGTAGCGGGATAGGCGAACATGAATTTCCTCGAGCGCGTGCGGCAGCAGTTGGGAGTTAAACTGTTCTTATCATACCTCATTGTCATCGTCGTCGGCGTGATCTCCCTCTTCTTCGCCGCCCAATTGTCGGCGCCCAGTGCCCTGGCCAGCCACGCCGAGCGTATGCAGCAGATGCTACACATGATGGGTGGGGAGCAGGCACTTATAGAAGACCTGAACGAAAGCTTCGCGCAAGCCGTGAATCAGATTCTGCTGGTGGCCACCGCCGCGGCGCTGCTCACTGCTGTTGTCGTCAGCACCTTTGTCACGCGGCGGCTCGTCCGTCCCATCCAACGCATGAAGGTGGCAAGCGAACGCATTGCCTCTGGGGAGTATGAGGAACGCGTGGACGTGTCCGGCAAAGACGAGTTGGGCGCCCTGGCGCAGTCGTTTAATCGCATGGCAAAAACCCTGGCGGAAACGGAGGAACGGCGTCGCCAATTAATCGGCGACGTGGCTCACGAGCTGCGCACGCCGTTGGCGAACATCAAGGGCCTGATGGAGGGACTGGCGGACGGTGTATTGAGCGCCGATCCATCAACTTTTTATCAAGTTGAGCGCGAGGTGACGCGCCTACAGCGGTTGGTACAGGATCTGGAAGCGCTCTCACGAGCCGAAGCGGGGCAACTGTTATTGGAGCGGGAGCTGGTGCACCCAGCGTCGTTCATCGAGGAAGCCACCGAGCGACTGCGAGCACAGTACGACGAGAAAGGGGTGAGCCTAGACGTGCTACTAGCGTCCCCGTTGCCGACCGCCTCCGCCGATAAGTGGCGCATGACGCAGGTAATGATGAACCTGCTGGGTAACGCGCTGCAGTACACGCCGCAAGGGGGACAGGTGACGGTTACAGTGGAGCACGATCACGACCGGCTTGTCGTGCGTGTGACGGATAGCGGCATCGGTATTGCCGCCGAGCATCTGCCTCATATATTCGAACGCTTCTACCGCGCGGATAAGTCACGTTCGCGGGCCGGCGGCGGCAGCGGTATCGGCCTGACGATCGCCCGACACTTGGTCGAGGCGCACGGTGGTCGCATCTGGGCGCAGAGCGAGGGAGCGGGCCGCGGAAGCGTTTTTACGTTCATACTTCCTTTAACCTCTTAGCATCTTCCCAAGCTCAAACGGCCACAACTGTTACAAAAACGTCATACTTTCGCTAAAAACTCGTCATAGGTGCGCGGTATGCTTGTAAGTGTAAGGAAACACAAACAAGCGGGGCCTACCGTGATAGGCCTCTTCGGAGGATGACGAGACATGTTCTGGGGAAATCACATGGGAATGATGAGTGGTTGGGGCTTCCTGCTCAGTGCGCTACTCTGGATTGGGTTGATCGCCCTTGGCATCTGGCTGCTGGCGCGTCTGTTTCCCGCGGGCGGCAGTAGCCAAGCAAGCGCCGGGCAAGGCGGCCGACCGCCGGTACGGGCGGAACGGCAGGAAACGCCGCTGGAGATTTTGCAGCGGCGGTACGCGCGGGGCGAGATTACGAAGGAAGAGTACGAAACGATTCGTTACGACCTGACCTCATAATTGGGGTCTGATAGCTGAACGTAGTGACTTGGTTAAGAAGATAGTAACGGTAAAGAAGGAGTGAGTGAACAATGATGATGGGATTTGGTTTAATCTGGGTGATTTTGATCGTGGGCGTGATAGCCTACCTGATGGGCTGGCGACCCGAGAACTTTAACCTCGGTGGCCCTCGCCAGCAGCGTGACGAGAGAGCGCCACTGGAAATCTTGAAGGAACGCTATGCACGCGGCGAAATCACGAAAGAAGAGTTCGAGCGCACGCGCGTCGACCTGGAACGGTAAGCAACTGAGAGCACTGAGGGGATAGCGCCGATAATGTCGGCGCTATCCCACAAGATATAGCAAGATAAAGGAAAAATATTAATGAATACAAAACGAGTTCTGTTGATTTTGGGCGTTGCCATCATGGCGGCTGCTCTTGTCCTCGCCGGTACAGCCTTCGCGCAGTCCGGTTGGGGTGATCGCGATGGCGACTGGATGCATGGTGCGCCTAACGCCTGGGGTTCCGGCTACATGTCCGCTGCTGGCCACATGTCTGGCTGGGGCGATGAAGACGGTCGTTTCGCCGGCATGATGGGTGGGCCGTTCGGCGCCATGATGGGCGGTTGGGGCGGCCTGGTGGATGTCGAGCCTCTGAGCCTTGAAGAGGCGGAAAGTACCGTGGCCAATTTCCTAGCCGAGTCTGGCGAGGAGAACTGGGCCGTTGGCGAAGTTATGATTTTCGAAAACCACGCCTATGCTCAGGTTGTGGATGCTGCCAGCGGCGAAGGCGCCTTTGAGGTACTAGTCGATCCGCAGACGGGTAACGTCACCCCCGAGCCGGGTCCCAACATGATGTGGAATACTGAATACGGCCACATGGCCGGCGGCATGGTAGGCGGCTACCACGGTGAGATGATGGGTGGCCAGTATGGCCACATGATGGGCGGCTTTGATCGCCCTGACGGTGACGCCGATACAGCACCAGGGGTAGATGCAGTGGAAGCCGTAGGGCTGGCACAGGCCTACCTGGACGAGTTCCTGCCAGGCGCCACGGCCGACGAACACGCCGATGCTTTCCCCGGTTACTACACACTGCACGTTTTACGCGACGGGCAGGTCGTGGGCATGTTGAGCGTCAACGCCTTCAGCGGCGACGTGTTCCCCCACACTTGGCACGGCGACTTTGTGGAGATGGCCGAAAGCCACGTCGAGTAAACAATCGAATAATGAGATAGAAGGCAGGAGGGGACGTGTGTCCCCTCTTGTCATTACCAGGAGAGAAACGACTATGAGTGAAGCAATTAAACACAGGGCATATACCTATCGCAAACGACTGGACCTACCTTATGCGAAAGCGGTGGAGCGGGTGACGGCAGCGCTGAAGGAAGAAGGATTCGGTGTACTCAGCGAAATTGACGTGCGCCAGACGCTAAAAGAGAAGCTGGACGTGGAGTTCCCGCGTTACGTCATCCTTGGAGCCTGCAACCCGCAATTGGCCCACGAGGCCCTACGGCGCGAGCAAGAGATTGGCGCTCTGCTACCGTGCAACGTCATCGTCTACGACGACCAGGCAGGCGGCAGTATCGTCAGCGCGGTAGACCCGCGCGTCATGCTGGGTGTGGTTCAAAATGCCAACTTGAATCCCATTGGTGACGAGGCAGCCGAGCGTTTGCAGCGCGCCATAAACACTCTTTAATAACTGTAAATCCCTTGTTTAGAACGGGGAGAGCTTCGGTTCCGTTGAGTAGTTCGCCCTTCACCAATTTGATAGGAGGATCATGTGAATCGAAAGACCCTGTGGACCTTGATTCTAGTGGCGGTACTGGCCCTGGTTGTGGCCGGTTGTGGTAGCAACGAGGTTACTCCATCCGCGGGCTCGAGCCTGGAGGAGCAGACGCAGACCGTCCCCGTTGGCGACGCCGGCGGCTACACCGACGTCAGCGTGGAAGGGCTGGCGCTCATGATGGAAGACAAGTCGTTCCCACTGGTCAACGTGCACATTCCTTACGAAGGCGAGATAGAAGGCACGGACCTGTTTATCCCCTATAACGAAATCGAGCAAAATGTAGACCAGCTACCGGAGGATAAAGACGCACGCATCGTACTCTACTGCCGCAGCGGCAGCATGAGCGCCCAGGCCGCGCGCACGCTGGTGGAACTTGGCTACACGGACGTGTGGAACGTGGACGGCGGCATGATCGCCTGGGAGAACAGCGGACGGTCATTGCTGAACCGTTAGCCGGGACCACTACAGTTACTGGGTGCAGCCACAGCACGCTGACCGAGTAGCAGGAGGTGACAGACGAATGAGAGACAGGCTACTGCGTATCATTGGATTAAGTCTCCTCATAGATGGCGTGGCGCTGGCCCTGTTTGGGCGCAGTTATGCGCGCCTGTGGCACCTGGGGAGCAGAGAAGGCAGCTACTACGAAGCCGTGCGCTGGTTCGTGAAGCGGCCGCCCTGGCTCCTGCGACTGCTGGGCCTGGGAGAGGCGCTGGCCGGCGCCAAGATATTGGGGCGCGCTCCCCTCTCGATTCCAGAGGTGTATAACACGTTGGCCGCCCCCTACAGTGCGATTGACACCTGGTGGCGCGGCTGGCTGTATGCCGACGCCCATCGCGCCTTTGACCAGGCGCTGGCCACCTGCCTCCCGGCCGACGGGCACGTACTTGACCTCGGCGCGGGAACGGGCGCCAACCTCCGGCGGCTCCTGGAGATGGGTGTGCCCTTTGCATCCTACACGGGTGTGGACGTTACAGAAGCGATGCTGGCGCAGGCGCAGGAGAAGTATGGATATCTGCCGCAGGCGCAGTTCCGGCAACTGGACATCACGCGCGAGCCTCTGCCCGAAGGTCCATTTGACGTGATTGTCTCCACCTGGGTGCTGGAGCATATCCCCGACCCCGAAGCGGTGGTGGGCAAGGCCCGACAACAATTGCGCCCGGGTGGCCACATGGTGTTACTTTTCCAAGTTACAGGGCCGGGCTGGTATAGCAAGCTGGTCAACCGGGTCCTCGGCTTTTTTGAGGCGCAACAGGTCGCAGACGAGGTGGTCAGACAGTTTCCCGGTCTGCAGCGCTACGACCGTTACGATGGGCCGTTTGCCCGCCTGGCGCTGGTCGTGTTGGAAAAGTAGCTGAGGGTTGAGGCCCAAACTAGGCCAAATGGCGGTTGTGAGCCCTTGTCAGTCTCTTTATACTGCCTGTAAGCACCCCCCCCACCGGGGGATATGTAAGCAGACGAAAATATACAGGTTATCTGCCTCCGGCCAGAAGTGATGTGCCGGAGGCCACCCCAACCGAGGCGAAGCCAGAAGTACGTGGAGGTGCAGGCAGACAATGACTGACGATAACGATAAAGAGAAGCACAGCCCCGAGCACGAAGCGCATCATAAATCTGACAAAGTGAGCGGAAAAGAAAATGTGCCGCCGCGAGAGGCGGTGGAGGAGGCGGCAGAAGCGGGAGCCGAACATCGTCCCGGGCGGGAGCGAGACGAGGCGCTGGAGCATGAAGCCATGGACCGCGCAGTGCATGGCGAGGACGTAGAGCATCGCCACCCGGCCGATGAGA
>CAYSMQ010000252.1:4314-7476 GCA_964432035.1 uncultured Ardenticatenaceae bacterium | reverse complement strand
GAGCGCGTCCCGTTCCGGTCGACCGTCGCCGTCTACGCCGGGCGCTTCATCCTCTGTGCCCGTTTCGACAAACAGCTCTCGGGCCAACTGTTCCAAGGCCACGCGGCGCGCATCCTGTACCGGGCTGTCCACTTCTTCAGTCGCCTGCCAGCCGAGCTCGCCAACAGCTTCCTCCAAGGCAGCGTCGAGGCCCTCGGAGGAGAAAAGTTCTACCACGGACGCCTCTTCCTTTTCGTCGTAGATTTCTTCGCCGTGCTGAATAAGCTCGATCGCGGTGAGTATGTCGGCGTTACGTGGATCCAGCTTCAGCGCGGCGCGACAGGTCTGCAAGGCCTTTTCGTCGTCGCCGCGAGCCTGGAAAAGGCGCGCGATGGCCAGATATTCGCGTATGGCGGGACGCACCTGACCTTGTTGGGTGAAGTAGCGAGCCAGACGCTGGTGCGCGCCGAGGAGGCCGGGCGCGACGCGCGTAGCGCGGTGCCAGTTGTCGACTGCGCGGTCCATTTCACTGCGCCGCAGGTGTAACTCGCCCATGGCCATATATGTCTGCCCGGCTTCGTTTAACTGACCCAGTCGTTCCTGAACGTCTGCCACCTGACGCAGGTAGATGACGTCACCCTTTGAGTAGCGGGCCGCCAGCTTATAATTCTTGAGCGCATCGTCGAGGTTACCCAGTTCGAACGCAGCCATGCCAATGCCGGCATAGGGCGCCGGTTCTTCGGGGAACTCGGCAACGGCCTCTTCGAATTCTGTGATCGCTTCTTCCCAGCGCTGGTCCCAGCTATAGCTGTGTCCTCGGCTGAGCGCTTCTTCGTAGCGAGCGCGATTTGCAGGCAACTTTAGCTCCAGGTGTCAGGTATCAAGTGTCAGGTTAGGAGTTTGTGCAGGATGGCTTTTTGGGCGTGCATGCGGTTTTCAGCCTGCGGGAAGAGAAGGGAATGCGGTCCGTCGGCAACAGAATTGGTAATCTCTTCGCCGCGGTGGGCGGGCAGGCAGTGCATGACGACAACGTCGGAGCGCGCGTGGCTCAATAGGTCATCATTGAGCTGAAACGGTGGGAATACCTTAAGGCGGCGCTCGGCTTCTTCTTCCTGCCCCATGCTGGTCCAGACGTCAGTATAGATCACGTCGGCGTCTTGCACCCCGGCGCGCGCATCGTTGGTCTGGGAAACCGTCTGGGTATCCGAGATGCGCATGGATCGCGCCTGTTGCAGATCGTCATCAGAAAGCGTATAGCCTTGGGGAGCAGCGAGAACGAAGTTCATGCCCGTCTTCATCGCGCCAAAAAGCAGGGAGCGGGCGACGTTGTTACCATCGCCTACGAAGGCAACGGTCAACCCTTCCAGCTTGCCTTTCGCTTCGCGGATGGTGAAGAGGTCGGCGAGGGCCTGAGCCGGATGACTGTAATCGGAAAGACCGTTGATGACGGGGACTGAGCTGTTTTCGGCGAGCTGTAAGATGTGCTCGTGGGCAAAGACACGGGCCATAATGCAATCAACGTAACTGGAAAGCACGCGGGCAACGTCGGGAACGCTTTCGCGGCTACCCAGTTTGACCTCGTCAGGTCCAAGATAGAAGGCATAGCCGCCAAGGTGAACCATGGCCATTTCGAAAGAGACGCGGGTGCGCAATGATGGTTTCATAAAGACCAGTGCCAGGTTTTTGCCCTGTAGCACAGGTTCGTTTCCGCCGTTACGCCAGGCTTCCTTGAGCCGGAAGCCAAGGTCGAGTAGCTCGTTCAGTTCATCGGGCGCCAAATCGGCAATGGACAGAAAGTGTTTCATAGGCTCTTTGACTAATTCTCCAGGGTTCGAAGTGTGGGGATCACGTCTCAATTGATGGATTCTGGCTAAACGATTCATGTCGCAGATAGGGACGCCGGGCACCGAAGCGCCGGTGCGAACTTTCACGCGAAGTATACCATAGGATAATTATAAGCAGAAATGGCATGAGAGACAGTCAGACGGTACATAAGGACCACTTGACGCCCTTTTTGACCACTTGTCAGAGGGTTTTCTTATGGTAAGATAACCAAAATCGGGAGCGTGCAGCCAGGAACCTGGCGCAAACCAGATCGCAGGTGTTGTGAGTGTGCAGGGGTCAAGTGCGATACCTGACCAGGGGTATAGAGAGAGGCAGGTAACAGATGCAGAACGTTAATCGCTCGGTGCTGGTGGGACTCGGCGCCTTTATTCTCGGATTTTTCATTGGCCTTGTTGTCTTTGGCTGGGGTCTGACACCTGTAGAGTACACGGATGGGGGGCCACAGCACCTGGCGGAAGCGGATCAAGAACTTTACCTCGTTACCCTGGCACGCCTGTATTCAATTGACAACAATCAGGAACACGTGCGCAATGCGTTGGGCCGTTGGGAGGGGGCCACGGAGGCGATTTGCCAACTGGCTGCAGATTCGAGCCCTGTCAATCCGCCGGAAGCGCAACGGTTGGAGGCAATGGCGCTGGCGCTGGATCCACAAGGATGCGCGGGCGTGGCGACGCAGCCGGGCGAGGAGGCGCAAGAGGAAGGCGGTCTCGGCGGGGTGCTGGTCGTGCTGGGGCTTGTCGTTCTTTTCGTCATTATTATCGGCCTGATCGTCTACGCCGTGCGCAGACCGTCCACGGCGACACGACGAGAGCCGAGCGACTATGCCAGCGAGATGCCGGCAGCGCCGCAGGCTGTGGGGTTAGAAGATGATCAGGACGTGAACGCCACGCCTATTGCCCGTTTCCAGACGTCTTACGCACGCGGGCATGATACGTACGATGATTCGTTCAGCATTGAGAATACGCACGGCGATTTCCTGGGCGAGTGTGGCGTGGGCATTTCGGAATCGATCGGCCTGGATTCGCCCAAGAACGTGACCGCGTTTGAGGTGTGGCTGTTTGACAAGAACGATATTCGCACCGTGACAAAGGTGATCATGAGCGATCACGCCTTTTTCGACGACGCGCTTAAGGCCAAACTGGCGCCGAAGGGCGAGCCGGTGCTGGCGCGTGAAGGGGAGACGATCGTGCTGGAGACGGCGACGCTGATTATTAACGCCGAAGTGACGGACATGGAATACGGCACGGGCGCGCTGCCGCCGAAGAGTTTCTTCGAGCGTTTTACGGTGGAGCTGTCGGCGTGGGCCAAGGAAGGGGATTTCGAGGAGCCTGACGTGCA
>CAYSMQ010000252.1:0-4214 GCA_964432035.1 uncultured Ardenticatenaceae bacterium | reverse complement strand
TTGCGGTAAGGGTCAAATAGCTTTTCCCATTCCTCAAGCGCAAAGCGATCGGTCATGCCTGCAATGTAATCGCAAACGACGCGCTCGGTGGGCAGGATCTCCAGGCGTTGTTGGGTCTTTTCGGGGAGCATCATGGGCTCTTCAAGATAGGCCTGGTACAGTTGCGACACGAAACGCTCGGCCTTGACCTGCATGCGCACGAGGCGATGCTGGCGATACATGTTCTCGTATAGAAAGTCTTTCAACTCACGCACCTTGGGAGCCATCTCCGCAGAATATCCGACGACGTTGCGATCGAAGAGTTGCACTTTCTCCGGCGAGTCAATGCCGTTCTCTTCCAGCGTCTGCGAGGTTGTGGCGACCACATCGGTTACAAAGGCGCCGATCAGCTCGCGCACCACTTCACGGCGCACCAATTCGCCGAAGGGGTTCCCATTCCAGCCGATTTCCTCTTTGAAGTCGCGCCAGATTTGCAGCGCTTCCAGATCGTCCGGCGTAAAGAGGTTAGCGCGCAGGCCATCTTCCAGATCGTGCGCATTGTAGGCCATTTCGTCGGCAAGGTTGGCAATTTGCGCTTCTAGTGAGGCGCGCTTGTCTGGCTCGTAGCCGGTTGCGTCGCTCTTGTCGTACTCAGTTTCATGCTTGATCATGCCCTCGCGCGTTTCGTAGGTCAGGTTGAGCCCGCGGTAGTCTTTGTAGCGGTGTTCCAGCTCGGTGACGATGCGGTAGCTTTGCGTGTTGTGATTAAAGCCGCCGTGGCCCTGCATCATGGCGTCGAGGGCGTGTTCGCCGGCGTGACCAAAGGGCGGATGGCCCAGGTCGTGCGCCAGGCAGATGGCTTCGGTGAGATCTTCGTTGGCGCCCAGCCCGCGGGCCAGAGAGCGGCCCAACTGGGCAACTTCCAACGTGTGTGTGAGGCGTGTGCGATAGTGATCGCCCTCGTAGAAGACGAAGACCTGTGTCTTGTACTCCAAGCGGCGGAAGGCAGTGGTGTGAATGATGCGGTCACGGTCGCGTTGGTAAGCGGTCCGCGTTTTAGATTCGGCTTCCGGATGCGCTCGCCCGCGGCTCTGATCACTTTTCAACGCGTAGGGCGCCAGATGGGTAGACTCGATCTCTTCCAGTTTCTCGCGCAAGAAGATCATGCTTCTCTCCTATCGTGGGGTTCGATTATTACTGTATAATAAAGACGAGCTAGGTTAGGTTCATTATCACATGGTACCATCAGCATCGTGTAAAACAAGGATATGGTCATGCAACATCGAATGGTGTTCTTCGTCGCAGCCGTAGCCATTATTCTGGCAATCGCGGGCTTCTTGCTGCTGTCCTTCCTGACGCGGGCCGACGAACCGGCCGTGGAGCAGCCGGAGGAGCAAACGGTCGAACAACCGCCGGACGGCGAGCTGCCGGGCGACGTTCCGGTGGGGCAGCCGGTGCAGGTGGACGGTACGACCGTCTATCTCCAGACGTTGCCCGAGCGAGCAGTGACCTTGAGCGAAGCGCCGCCGGCGTTGGAGCCAACGGTGGTGGTGATAGAACCGGAGCCACAACCGACGGAAACGTTGGAGGTGATTGTGGTACCGGAACAGCAACCAACGGCGGCGCCGCCCGTCGCGGGCGCCGCCGGGGAGTCGGTGATCTTCATCGATTATGTGGTGCAGCCGGGGGATACTCTGTATAGCATTGCGGACAAACAGACGACATCCATTGAGCTGATGTCCGTACACGGCATTTCGGCAGAAGACCTGGATCCGGGGAGAACGTTGCGGCTGCCGGTTGGAAATCCCGCCTTCTGTTCGGGGGCGACGACGTACGTGGTGGAACCCGGCGACACGGTGTTCAGTATCGCCAGGCGCTTTAACACGACAACGCAAGCGATCCAGAGCGCCAACGGCCTGAACGCCAATTTCCGCATCAACGTGGCGCAGGTTTTGTGCATTCCTTAGCTTTATGACTCTTCGTCGTCCAACAAGCCACTATCTGATTGCGATATTAATGATCGCCGTTGTCTTGCGCTTTGCTGCCCTCGACTGGCAAAGCGTTTGGCTAGACGAGGCGGCGAGCGTACGCAACGCAACGCCGACGTTAGAAGCGGTTGACGCTAACCACCCTCCACTCTATTTCATGCTCCTGGAGTGGACAATGGCGGCAATCGGTCGTTCAGAAGCTGCCATTCGGCTGCCGTCGGCCGTGTTTTCAACGCTGAACGTAGGACTCGTCTATTTGTTGGGCCGTAACGTAGCGAGCCGCGAGACGGCGCTACTAGCGGCAGCATTGCTGGCGCTGTCCCCGCTAGACGTGTGGTATGGGCGAGAAGCACGAATGTATGCAGCGATCTCCCTGGTGACGGTGTTAATGGTCTTGGGGCTGGCCTGGCGCCACTGGTTAGGTTTTGTGCTCTTCTTCGCTGCACTCACCGTGGGACTTTATTTAAGCTATCTGACGCCGCCGATCTGGCTGGCGCTGAGTGCCCTTTGGTTCATCTTCTGGCTGCGCCAAGACGGCAAGCCGCTGCACATTGCGCTGTGGCTGGCGGCGTCTACCGGGGCGTGGTTGCTCTATAGGCCCTGGTGGATGGAAATAACCCGATGGGCAGAGGGCGCATTGTTGAGCCACTGGATGTTCGAGCGAGTTCGCGTCACGCTTGGCGTGGAAGCGCTAACAACCCTGCATTTTGCCGCCGCCGCGGTGGCGGTGACTGCGGCACTGGTGGCCGCGGCCGGAGTAGCGCCGGCGCTACTGGCCCGGGAACGATCGAAGCGCGCGATTACAGTGATTGTTATTGTGGGCTTTATAGGTGTTGTACTGTTAGTTCCCGTGCCTCGCGTCTATGCGGTGAAGCGCGTGCTGGTAACGGCGTGGGCGCTGGTCGTTCTTTTCGTAGCCTGGCTTGCGACACAGCTGCAGACGCGGCAACGGCCGGTGGTGCTCCTGTTGCTGGGCCTATCGCTTGCTAGTAGCCTGGTTACGGCGTTTGTGGTACCCAAAGATGACTGGCGCGGCGTGGCGCAAGCGGTGCAGCGAGAAGCGCCGCAAACGCCAGTATGGCTCGATCCGCGCTGGAATAGACTTCCCTACCGCTACTATGATCCAGAGCGAGAGGTGCTGCACGAGAACGCTGTCCGGCTAGAGGAGGTTGCGGCGCGGGAGGGCGAACTGTGGCTGGTGGCGGAGCGCTTTCACGGACGGACGGTTCCGTCGTCCCCGAGCGAGGCGTGGCTCGATGAGAATATGACATTGGTGGAGGCGATTCCGTTTTACCGGTTAGAGTTGCGACGGTATCAAAGCAACTAGAAATCGGACATCTCTGGGCTCGAGTCGGGTGGGAAATGTCAAGGCAAGGACATCCGATTTCGGAGGGCCGTTTCAGAGGATCACACGACTAAATAGCTTTCCCACTCGACATTAGAAACGATACGCAGGCAGTTGCTTTCCACAATGAGCGTGCCTGTGATTTCACTGGTCATGCGCACCCACTGGTTGTCGACCAGCTGCCGGCGTGGGAAGAAGACGGGCAGGGGCCAGCGCCGCCGTTGCTTCACAGTAGCGCTTCTGTGACATATAATGGAGTCTGGCGCAGGGCGGGGGTTGATTGCGCCCCGGACAAGACAATTTCACCGTCACTTTAGTGAGGAGTGTCATGAACAAGAAGACGATCGAGGATGTGGATGTTAGCGGCAAAAAAGTCTTTGTGCGCGTGGATTTTAACGTACCCTTGAGTAGCAAGGATGTGAACGAACCGATCACGGTCACGGACGATACAAGGCTGCTGGCCTCGATGCCCACGCTGAAGTATCTGCTGGACCAAGGCGCGGCGCTGATATTGGCCTCGCATTTGGGACGACCAAAGTCAGCCGAAGACAAGCACCTGGCGATGGATCCGGTGGCGACGCGGTTACAGGATTTACTTGGCGCGCCGGTAAAAAAGGTTGACGCCGTGGTGGGGCCGGAAGTGGAGTCAGAAGTGGCAACGTTGGGGCCCGGGGAAGTGTTGCTGCTGGAGAATACGCGCTTTGAAGCGGGCGAAAAGAAGAACGACCCGGAACTGTCGCGGCAGCTGGCACAGCTTGCGGACGTTTACGTAGAAGATGCCTTCGGTTCGGTGCACCGGGCGCACGCCAGCACGGAAGGGGTGGCGCGAGCCATGCTGGCGCAGGGCAAGCCGGCGGTGGCGGGCTATCTGCTGCAGAAGGAGCTGGAAGCGTTGGGCACGG
>CAYSMQ010000251.1:0-7512 GCA_964432035.1 uncultured Ardenticatenaceae bacterium | reverse complement strand
CAATGCTTCTCCGCACCAACGACGTTACGCTTACATAGCATCCGGTCATCCCGGACAAAGCAAGTTGACAAAGAATGAACACAGAAAATTGGTTACCCATCATTGATCCAGATACGTGCACCGGTTGCGGCGATTGCGTCGAGGTCTGCCCAACCGAGGCCTTGGCGCTTCAGGATGGCGTGGCTGTTGTAGCCGAACCGGAGGCCTGCAATTATTGCGCTTACTGCGAGCCGATCTGCCCGGTGTACGCCATCGAAATTCCATACCAGCTAATCTGGGAAAACAATGGGTAAGCGGAGAAACAAACATGACCCCCATTGGACTTTTCTACGGAACAAATACAGGCTTCACTGAAATGGTCGCCGATCTTCTCGTTACCGAATTCGAAACAGTTGCGCCCGATCTCATCACGGCCCACGACATCGCCTTCGAGCCGCTGGAGAAAATGCTTGACTATGAGTATCTCATCGTCGGGTGCCCAACCTGGAACGTGGGCCAACTTCAAGACGATTGGGATGAGAAGTTCATAGAAATCAAACATCTGGACCTACACGGTAAGAAAATGGCAATCTTTGGTCTTGGCGACCAGTACGGCTATCCCGAAAATTACTGCGACGCCATCGGCGTTCTCGGCCGCGAGTTTGCGGCGCAGGGCGCCGAACTCGTAGGCTTCACCTCAACCGACGGCTACGAGTTCAGCTATTCGCTGGGTGTAGAAGACGGTCAATTCATGGGGCTGGCCCTCGACGAAGACAACGAAAGCGACAAAACGCCTCTCAGGCTCACCGACTGGGTGTGGCAGCTGGTCGATGAATTCGACCTCGTTCACTTGCTGGAACCGGTGATGGCTTAGACACCGGCGCCCTGCCACCTGGCCTACAACTGAATATTTGCTTGTAAGATTGGTCTGAAATGGGTACATTCTCAGTGCCATGGACTCGTCCAACTCCGAACCGTCGCAAGACCTGACACAACCACCCCCGGCGCCGCCGTCTACCGAACGATATCTCGTGGAAGAGCAGATTGCCGCCGGAGGTCAGGGTATCGTGTTCCGTGGCCGCGATCGCCACACGGGCCAGCAGGTCATTGTCAAGCAATTGCCGGCCGAATACCTAGCAGATCCCGCTCGCGTGGCGCGCTTCGTGCGCGAGGGAAAAGCGCTCAGCCAGCTCAACCATCCCAACATTGTGCGCATACTGGCCACTCACGAGCAGGAGGGCCAACACGCCATTGTCATGGAGTATATGCCCGGTGGCACGCTTCGCGAACTCCTCGACCGCAAGGGCCCCCTGCCGTTAGAGCAGTTGCTGAATATCGCTCTGGAACTTGCCGACGCTCTTGTCCGCGCCCATCATCTGGAGATCCTCCACCGTGACATAAAGCCCGAAAACGTTCTACTCACCGAAGACGGCGCACCCTGTCTCACCGACTTTGGCGCTGCGCTACTGAAGAACGACGAGGCGCTGGCGGCGCGCCTGACGCGCACAGGCACCACAATAGGCAGTCCGGCCTACATGAGCCCAGAAGCATTATACGGCGAAGAGCTGGACGTACGCGGCGACATCTGGTCGTTCGGTGTGCTGCTCTACGAGATGATTGCCGGCCGGCGTCCGTTCGACGGAGATACGACCACACACATCATCGTGCAAATCCTGCACGATCCCGCGCCCAGCTTAAGCACGCTACGACCGCAGACTCCAAAAGGGCTTGTTGCCCTTGTCGACGCTATACTCGTTAAACAGCGCGCCAACCGTCTGGGCAGTATGCGCCTGGTCGCCTCGGCATTGGAAGCAATCCGCGACGGCCTGCCCCTCGAGGAACTTGCTTTCTTGCTGCCCTCAGCCGCTCAAGCGCAGCCGGCAGCCCCTTCCCTGCCCGCAGCTTCGGCGCCTGTTCCCGGCGCGCCCACACCCTCGCAGACGCCGCCCTCCATCGCCCAACACCTACCGGCGCGCGCCACGCCCTTTCTCGGGCGCGATCGGGAGCTACGCGAGCTGGCTACGTTGCTGGGCGATCCAGATCTGCGCCTGCTTACCATTATCGGCCCCGGCGGCATCGGCAAGACGCGGCTGGCCCTGCAGGCCGCGCGCACGATCCAGCCCGTCTTCCCCGATGGCGTCTACTTTGTACCTCTGGCGCCCATTTCTGCTGCCGAAGAGATAGTCTTTGCCATCGCGCAGAGCATCGACCTGCACTTCTACCGACCCTCGGAGGCCAGGCAGCAACTTTTCGAATACCTGCAACGCAAAGAGTTGCTGCTTGTGTTGGATAACTTTGAGCACTTGTTAGAGGGCGCAACGCTGCTCGCGGACATCGTAGAGTCGGCGCCGGGCGTCACCTTGCTCGTCACCTCGCGCGCCTCCCTTAATCTCAGTTTCCAGCACCTATATACCTTGCATGGATTATCATTCCCAGACGAGGGCGCCGGCGGCAAGACCGCGGAAGAGATAAAGAGCTTCCCCGCCGTGCAATTATTGCTGCAACAGGCGCGTCTGGTACGTGCAAACTTCGAACTGGGCGCCGCCGAGATTGAGGCTGCCGCTCGCGTCGCGCGCCTCGTGCAGGGCATGCCTCTCGGCGTCGTGCTTGCCGCCCGCTGGGCAGAATTGCTGTCAATGGACGAGATTGCCGAGGAGATCTCGATCAGTATAGATTTTCTGGACACGACGATGCAGGATTTGCCGCCCAGGCAGCGCAGTGTTCGCGCCGTCTTTGAAACCTCCTGGCAACATCTGACGCCCGCCGTGCAGGAGGCTTTCGCCCGGCTCAGCGTCTTCCGCGGAGGCTTTACGCGAGAGGCGGCACGAGAAGTCTCTGGCGCAGATTTGCACGCTCTTCTGGAATTGGTGCGCAAGTCATTCGTCACGATCGCGCAGCGAGGTCGTTATGAGGTGCATGAACTGTTGCGCCAGTATGGCGAAGAACAGTTGCTGGCCTCGGGTCAGGCTGAAGACATTTGCGACGCACACAGCGCTTACTACCTGGGCTTGATGGGCCGCCGAGAAGAAGATTTAAAAGGGCGGCGGCAGACAGGAGCGTTGCGCGAGATTGAAGTTGACTTTCAGAATGTGCGCCACGCCTGGACCTGGGCACTGCGCCAGCAAGATCGGCAGGCAATCGATCGAGCCCTGGAAGCGCTACACCTCTTCTGCGACATTCGTGCTCGCCATCAAGAAGGTATCGAGCTCTTCTCCCGCGCTCGCCAGCGAATGTCGCCGGCTCCCGGCCAAGAGCCGGATCCCCTGTGGGGCCGTATCGTTACGCGCCACGGTTTTCTTCAGGTCCTGGTACCGGCTGATCCTGACAAAGTTGCCGCAGAGCTAGAGCAGGGATTAACGATCGCTGAACAGCACGGGGACAAATATGAAATTGCTATCGCTCAACTGGCGTTGGGCTTGTTTGCCGCCGTGGTCGTGCAAGATCCTGGGCACGCTCAAGAGCTCAACCAGCGTGCCCGAGAGCAGTTTGAAGAGTTGGGCGAGACGTTTTTTGAGACGCGCGCGCTGGTGGGCCTGGGCATTACGTCGGCCACCGGCTCCGAGCCGGTGGCTTTCGCCGGTTATCTCCAGGAAGCAGTTAAAAAGGCCCGTGCGAGTGGCGACAAGGTCGATGTCGCGCTTTGTCTCGCCAATCTGACGGAGTTCGCCGTGGGCATGGGCCAGTACTCTACTGCTGAAGAATACTGTACCGAGGCACTGGACTTAGCCCGTGAAATCGGCGTTCCAACCGTAACCGCATTCTGTCAGACATGGCTGGCCTGTATTGATTTGCTGCACGGAAACCTCGAAGCTGCGGCAAATACGCTGCACGAAAGTCATTCAATAGCTGAAGACATCAACTCGCAGACCGTCATGGCGTACACTTCAGGCTTGGCAGCGCTGGCAGCCGGCCTCCTTGGCGACTACGAAGAGGGGCGCTACCTAGCCGAGGACGGCCGCAGCAACCCCGCCAATAATACGCTAGGGTTAGTGCTGGCGCCCTGGGCCCTGACCATCGCCCACATCGGCCTGCAAGACAGGCCTGCCGCCGCCGAAGCACTTCGTGACGCGCTGGAACAGGCACAAGCACTCGCGTTCCCCGCCCCGCCGCTGTGGCTTTTGCCCGTTGCGGCCTTTCTCATCGCCGAGGAAGAAGCTCAGCAAGCACGCGCCGTGGAATTGGTGGCGCTGGCCTCCACACATCCGCTCAGCCCACACGGCTGGATGAACACCTGGGCGCCTCTACGCAAGCTCCGGCAGCGCCTGCGGGACGGGCTGGACGCGGATGTTTACCAGGCGGCGTGGGAGCGTGGTAAGGATTTGGACGTGTCGGCAGTTGTGATGCAGTTAATCGAGCACTTTTCGTCGAGTTTGATTGGTTAACACCGGTACAGAAGCTAGCAAGATTCAGCACCCGTCCGGGCAAAATTGAGTCAGGAGTCGTTAGCGGACTATGAATCGAACGCGCCTTCTCCTCTTGTCAATGCGGCTGCTTTGGCTGGCGACGGTTCCGCTTTCTCTCGGCCTGTTTGCGGCCGGTCTGCTGCTGAAATTGCAGCAGGAGCCCATTGGGACGGCTGAGCGCCAAATCCGGCATGGTATGGCGCTGGCTACCTGGGACAGCACACTCCTCGATTTACTGCTTATCGCCGGTTTTGCCCTGCTTGCCGGTTTGCTTGTCTGGCGCAGGCGCGACGATTGGTTTGCAGTATTCGTCTCCATGGCCCTGATCCTGGTACCCGTGCGCCTGCCGACCGAGTACGCGCTGCTTTCCGAAACATACCCATCTCTTTACTGGATCGTAGGCTTCATTAGCGTGTTGGGCGCGACGTGCATCCCCCTGCTACTCTCCCTTTTTCCCGACGGCCATTTTGTCCCGCGCCGAAGTTGGCTTTATGTGCTTGCCGGCCTGACCTACTCCACGGTGGCCTATTTCGTTCCGGCGTACACGACGATCCGCTTTACTGTGGTCGGCTTCTTAATCGACGCACTCATGGTTGGCGCGGGCATTGCTGCCCAGATTTATCGCTATCGCCACGTAGCCACGCCGCTGCAGCGACAACAGTGCAAGTGGGTGCTCGGCGGCTTCAGCGTGGCCTTTGCGGGATTCTACACTGCCGAACTGCCGCTGGTGGTAGGCGCGACCGTCTGGCCCGAACTGATCGGGGGTTGGCTGTATAGCCTGCTGCCACAGTTGATCGCCAACCTTACTTTGCTGATGGTGCCGGTGACCATTACCATTTCGATCTTGCGTTATCATCTGTGGCACGTCGACGTTCTGATCCGGCGTACCCTGACCTACTCCGTTCTAACCATGGCCCTGGCTGCAATCTACGCCACTTCGGTGGTGGTCCTGCAGCAGACCATCTTTTGGATCACCGGGCAACGGGCATCAGAACTGGTTATCGTGATATCCACCCTTGCCGTCGCCGCTCTCTTCTCCCCCTTACGGCATCGCGTCCAGAGAACCATCGACCGCCGCTTCTACCGCCGCAAGTACGATGCCGTAAAGACGCTGGCTGCGTTTAGCGCCATCGCGCGCGACGAGGTCGACCTGGAGAAGCTGAGAGAGTCCATCATACAGGTCGTAGAGGAGACGGTGCAGCCAGCGCAGCTCGCTCTATGGCTCGCGGCGCCCGAGCAACGTGGGCCGGTCGACCGTCTTCCTCGACAGCCATGAGTTTCCTGTCAGTTGGCTAGACGGAGACCGGCGCCTTTTCCTTTACCGGCGGCTGGCCTGTCCATTCGCGCCAGGCGAGCGTCCAGACGGCTGAGACAAAGGCCGTAATCGCGCCCTGGACTGCTATTAACAGCGGCCATAAGAGACAGCAAAGCGCCACGATGACGCCGGGCACAAAGAAGACAATACCCAGAACGACAAAGATCACGATCTGCAGTACAAAGAGAATGATCGCTTCGCCAAGGTTTGCCATCAAAACATTCCAGCCGCGTCTATAAGAGTCGATGACGCCATAGTCTTCCAACATACACGCGCGCTCGGCGAAGTTCCGCAAGATGGCAAGCGCCAGCATGATGGGAACAATGATGCAGGCGAAAATGCCAAGCGTAATGGCCAGGCCGGACCTTCCCAGCGGCCCGACAAACTCTTCGCCAACCAGGGCAACGACGCCACCATACGCGCCTAGTCCTATCACCGCGACAAGGAACAAAAGTAGGCCCGGTATTCCCGGCAAGATGCCAATGCCCAGCAAGGTCCAAGCCTTTTGCCAGCCGGCGCTCCAGGCCTGACCAAAACTAGATTTTTCGCCGGTTTCGATGGAATTGACGCCGGCAATGAGGCCGCCACGGGCGATGGTTGAAAGGGCCCAAAGTGAAACTCCGATCAATACGATCAGACACAACAGCACAATGATGGCGCCCACTGCCAAACCGGCGACCTCGGCGCTGATGTCTGGGACTTGCCCGGGATCGCCGAACGGCTGACCATTGCCGTTGCCACTTGCTCCACCGGTTCCTCCACCGCCTCCGCTGGGGAATGATCCACTGCCCAATGCAGCCAGAAAACCTAACAAAATTAGGTACTTGTTCTGCCACACGATATTTACCGAACGACTGAATACTCTGCCGTAGTCCATGTCAGCCCTCCAAATGAAGTGCCATCTAATTGTCTTGGTACTACGCTGTACGCAGAAGGTATCAGTACGGTTGCTGCGCAAGGGCCAGCGGACAGCGCTATTTTTTCAGTTTACAAGGCGATACTGACAGTAACACCTACGAAGAAGAGCACAATTCCACTGCGATTCAAGATCATTTCCACTGTCGTCATCTCTTCACGACTCACAAAGAAGTGGCCCAGGCATCCAATATCGCCCGTTCGCCGCGCGCGCAGAGCGTTGCCGATCACGACAACCACGATGCCGAGCAACCCTAACAGTCCCCACATTGTATCTGTCACCCTATTCGCTCCTTTTATTGAGTCGTATCGATTCGCTCGTTGGCGGCTTGGCAGCGAACATCGAGGACAGCCCAACAAGTTAGACCACAGGCGCGTGCTTTTGCCGCCGGAGCCAAACGAACACAATCCGACATTACTTTCATCTGCAATTTTCTTTTGCGGGAAGTCCCCACGGCGGCGCCTGCAGTTCAAAAATAGGCTCGCACCGTAACACCCATTCTATGGCGCGCCTGTCAGCGCGCCAAACCTGGTGCCTGAAAGTACAGGGGCTTAAGCTGGAATTAACTCGTATATGGTGGTCACAAAAAAAGCCCTGGCCTCAGCCAGGGCTTCATCACAAAAATATGGGCGCGGACAGACTCGAACTGCCGACCTCACGGATGTGAACCGTGCGCTCTAACCAACTGAGCTACGCGCCCTTTTGGACCTTTCAAGTATAGCAAAATGCGTGCGCGATGCAACGTTTCCTGTCCGCAGACGGCAGACCACAGACCGCGGAAATCTCCAATCTCTAATCTCTAGTCAACCAGTCTCCAATCAACCACCCCCCTTCTCACCCATCACAAACAACTCTGCCGTACACCACCTCGCCACGGCTGCGAGCGCCTGCGCTCGTTT
>CAYSMQ010000250.1:0-7542 GCA_964432035.1 uncultured Ardenticatenaceae bacterium | reverse complement strand
ATTCCTTGTTCCACGTTGCCGGACCAAGCATAACTATAGCCAAGAGCTTTACGAATGCCAATGTGGTCACTGTTGTTTCGGTATGCGAACTGAAGCTGGTTTACGGCTCTATCGTAATCGTGACGCGACATGGCGATAAGTCCGAGCCGGTAGTGAGCTGTGTTCTGGCGTCCGCTTAGCCGGATGCTGTGTTCAAACATGCGCTCGGCCGCTGCCAGGCGTGCCATATCGCCGTCATCGTGCCACTGTCCACCGGGAAAGCGAGCCAATTCTACTCGCGCCATATGAATCGACGCCAGGTTGGTCAGCCAAAGCGCCCGGGCGCCTGGGAGAAGCAGACTGACAATGAGCAGCGCGCTACAAGCAGCCAAGACAGCGGCGTTTACCCTGGGCCCTTGTCGTCGCCACGTTGCCTCGGCGCCATGTACCGTGCGGGTGAGGGCTATTGCGAGGGCGGGGGCGGCAAGGAGAAGCGGCAAGCCAACACTACCATAGACGGTGTTCTCAACCATACCGTGGAGCCATAGGACGAAGAAGCTGCTGAATGTGGCGCCTGCCAGCAGCTTCGTTTCGCTGTCGCTGGTACTACTCTGCGAGAAGGCCAGGTGCAGGAGCCAAGCGTTCTAGGGGGAATTGTGCCCAAGGTCGAGCCGAGAGATACAGAGAAGCGTATATCTTCTACAAAGAAAAAGGGCATAGGAGTTGATCCTATGCCCCGGCTACTCATTTTATGATAGGTTTTGAAGAGTTGACACGTTTGCAGAACCGGTCAGGTCTCCTCTAGTATAGTTAGCATTGTGTGGGCCAGCTCGGCGAGATCCTGGCGATCGCGCCGCCGCCACCAGCCGCTGTATGCTCGTATTTCGCCGCGAATACCGGAAAGTTCCTGCAAGTGCTCGAGAGCCTCGTTTGGCTGTCCGGCCCAGAGGTAGCTGTAGCCCAGCGTCTTGCGTATGCCGTCATGGCCCGGCGCCGCGGCACGGGCGATGGAGAGGTGCGTGACGGCAGTGGAATAGTCGCGACGCATCATAGCGATGAGGCCCAGACGGTGGCGGGCCGTTGAATTCTCAGGATCGAGTGATAGGCTGCGATGGAAGAGGCCCTGGGCCTCACCAAGGAAGGCCGCCTCTTGGCCGTCGCTCCACGCGCCGGTAGGCCATTCTGCCAACTGCACGTGGGCCATCTCCAGGGCGCCCAGGTTAGAGTACCATTTGGCTTGCCAGGACGGGGAGAGCAGGAAGGCAGCTGCGGCCAAAACGATGCCGCTTATTAACAAGGCAAGCTTTTGCAGGGGTGAGCGGGCGGGCGACTGTTGGGGAGCGTGGGCGCGGTGTAGGGCGACCGCTATACCGGGCGCGATGAAGAGGAGGGGTAGGGCTTTACTGCTGTAGATGGGGTCGTCGATGAGCCCGTGTATAAGCAGGACGGCGATGCTGGCGACGGCGGCCCCACGCAGGGCAACCGAAGTGGTAAATCGAGGGCCGGCGTCTGCTTCCGGTGCGCGCAGTAGGAGCCACAGGGCGCCGAGGAGCAACGCGCAGAAGGCCAGCAAGCCGAGAATGCCTTGTTCCAGCGCCACGTCGAGGAGCAAGTTGTGGCTACTGGGCAGCATATAGTGTGGAATGTCGAGGATGTACTCAGAGTAGAGGCCGGGGAAAGATCCCAGCCCAGCGCCGGTGAAGGCGAAGTCGGCGATGAGGTGCAGGGTTTGGCGGAATAGCTGCAGGCGATGGGTGAGGGTTCCGGTGAGAGAGGGTAGGCGGGCCAGCAGGGCTGCCGGTCCGACGGCCAAGCCAAGTAGTATGGCCGGCGCGACGGCAGTGAGGAGCAGAATGAGGAGAAATAGTAAACGCTTGTGGAGACGCCAGAGGAGCCAGAGACAGAAAGTGACAAAGAGCCCTAGAATGGCGCCGCGCGAGCCGCTGAGAAACAGGGCGGTGCCGGTCAGCGGGAAAGAAATCGCTGTAAGAATCAGGAGGCCAACTGTTTCTAACCGCCTGCGGGCCCGCCGGCGCTTCCATACGGTGACAAAAAAGGCCAGCATGTAGGGCAGCAGCAGGGCCATGATGCCGGCCATGACGTTGGGGTGGAATTGGGGCAGTGGTAGGTCGAATTGTGTGAGCAGGAAGTAGCCGGCGGTAAGCGGAGTCAGCACGGAGAGAACGCCGCTGATGAGCCACCAGCGCGCAGATTCACACGACTGGAGGTTTGATAGCAATTCATTAGAATTGCCGAGGGTATAGAAGAGTAACAAACCGCCGGCGATGAGGGCCAGCTTGAACCAGGCGGCACGTGAATCGTACGCGGCCCAGGCGCCGAGGAGAGCGGTGAAGAAGAAGAGAAGTAACGGAGCGTCGAGCGGTGTCAATAAACCTGACAAGTTTTGGAAACCTGTCAGGTTTCTATTCGCTTTTGAGCGCCGTGCTTCGAAGGAGGTAGTAGTGAAGCGCTCGGTTGGGAACATGATGCGTTATGTGCTGGCTGGCACCCCCGTATCCGTCCCGGCCCAGTTGAGATGCTGGAGGCCGACGCTAAACGCGGACTGTAGTGTGGAGAAGTCTGAGAAGAGCATTTTAAGATAAGTGAGCATAGGACCGGGTCGGAAGGCCCACTCGCGGAAGGCGCGCTTTTGCCAGTAGAGCAGCTCCTCAGCACTTAGGTTGGGGTAATCTAGCACCGTGCCTTTGTCCATGTCCACCTGCTCCCAGCGCGTGCCGGGGCGGAACCAGTTGTTTTCCACGACTTCGAAGAAGAAGGGAGTGCCGGGATAGGGAGCGGCGACGTGGAAGAGAGCGATGTCGAGGGGTAGCTTCTTGGAGAAGTCGATGGTGTCGCGGATGGTCTCTTCAGTCTCGCCGGGTAGACCGATGATGAAGTAGCCCCAGTTCTTAATGCCCGCCTCTCGCGCCCAGCGCAATGCGCGTTCTGCTTTGTCCGGATAAGCGCCTTTGCGCGCGTGGCGCAGGATCTGCTCGTTGCCGCTCTCGATGCCCCAGGAGATAAGCCAGTTACCGGCCCTTGCCATCAACTGCAGCATTTCTTCGTCCACATAGTCGACGCGGCTGTTGCACGTCCACTTCATATCGATGCCTTCTTCGATCATGAGCTTGCACAGGCCGACAACTTGCTCGCGGTTTACGGTGAAGAGGTCGGCATACATGTGGATGTTGTTGATGCCCAACTTCTTCAGCTGCCACAACTCTTCCATGATGTGCTCCGGCTTGCGCAGGCGCACGCCGAATTGGTAGCTGACGTGTTTGATGCAGTAGGTGCAGCCGGCGGGGCAGCCGCGGCTGGTGACGATGAATGTGAAGGGGCCCTTGATCAGCGGCATGCGGTGCGATTGCCAGGGCAGCCGGTCGTGGAGGGGGTGGGGCAGGTCGTTGAGGTCTTTGATGAAGGGGCGCGTGAAATTGATCTTGATTTCTCCATGATCGCGCCACGCGACGCCCTTGATGCTGCCCATGTCTACGCTACCGTCTTCTTTGAACGACGGTTTATACGTAGGGTCGTGGCTGTCAAACAGCTTCTCAATGTGTGGTGGCCGTTGCTCTGTCTTTCCTTCCAGGTGGTCGAGCAGGTCGCGTATCGTGAGGTCCGGTTCGCCGACCAGGACGTAGTCGAGAGCCGGATAGGCCAGCATCGTCTCGCGCGGAATGGGCGTGACATGTGTGCCGAAGGCGATGCTCTTGGCGCCGCGGGCGTGTGCCAGGAAACAGCCGAACATGTCGTTCTCCAGCGTGGGGGCCGTGACCTGCGTGAGGTAGTATTTAGGCTGGTGTTTGTCGAGGAGCTTGGTGAATTCCGGCCAGCTCATGCGCTCGGCGTTGGCGTCGACGATTTTCACGCTGTAGCTGTCTTGCAGCAGCGCGCCCATCTGGGCCAGGGAGACCTGGGGCCAGACCATGTTTTCGCGCGTGCGCCGTCCAACGCGGTGTTGGGTGCGGATCCAGAGACCGCCGTCAGGCGTGGGGGGATTGACGAGGAAAATGTCGACGGCTTCCGGGCGGCGCTCGCCTTGCAGACCCTGACGCACGATGTCGTCGGCGTTGGGGAAGTCGGCCGTGCGCAGCTTGGGCACGCGACGGGTGCCGAGGTTGTGGCTAAGAGGATTTGTGGCTCGTTTCTTTTGCTTGTTCTCAGGCATGTGCTTTTTCTACTCCTTGTTTGTAAGCAGTTTGTCAAAACTGCCAAGCGGAGCCGCTAGCGGGTCAACAAAGGTGGCGGCCTCGTCGGAAATGACGAGATCTTGCTCGGTGAGCAGTTCACGCCGGCTCAATTCGTCTAACACGCGTAACAATATCCAGGATATGATCAGTTGGACGCCCACTAAGATAAGCATGGCGCTGCCCAGCAGGTAGAGCCAGAGGCGGCCGATCTCCCATCCGCTAAGGCCGAGGAGGAGGCTGGCGACGCCCATGGCCAGACCCGCGCTTAGGCCCAGGCCACCCATCCACCAGAAGTGGCGGTCGAGGGGCTTCTTGAAAAGAGGTTGGCCGAAGAGGCCTTGGCGTATGGGCTCCTTGTAGAAGAGTGATATCAGGTAGTTGAAGGTGATGCCCAGCGAGAAGAGACTGACGCCGGTGACGGCGGACACGGCGCCTATGAAAAGGGAGGCTACTTCCCAGGAGGCCAGCGTGGTCTGTCCGCTGAGGCGCGCGGTGATCAGGCCCAGGGCTACGAAGAGGGCGATGACCACGCCGGCGAGTCCCAACATGCCCAGGATGCGCACCGGGTTGTAGGTTAGCGCGGTCCATACCATGGAGCGTAAAAAGATGGAGCCGTCGCGCACGACGCTAAGCTTGGAGTGGCCCACGCGCTCGCTGTAGGGGATGGGCACCTCGCTGATGTTGATGCCTTCGTGTAAGGCGCGAGTGCTCATCACCGGCGTGAGGTTGAGGCCGTCGGGGAGGGGGTAGATAGTTTCGATGACCTCGCGACGGAAGACGCGCATGCCGCTGGCGCTATCGGTCACGCGGCGGCGGGAGAGGAGGCTGAGGAGGGTGGCGAAGAAGCGGTTGCCCACGCGGCGGGTAAAGGGCATTTCGCTCTCGGCGCCAGCCATGCGCGAGCCGATGACAAGGTCCACACCTTTTACTGCTTCACGGCACAGGTGGGGAAAGTACTCAGGCGGGTAGGTGCCGTCGGCGTCCAGAAAGCCGATGAGTTCGCCCTTGGCGTGGCGGAATCCAGTCTTCAGCGCGGCACCGTAGCCTTTGTTTTTGGGATGGCGGATGAGGGTCACGCCCTCGACGCGGCCGGCAATGGTGGCCGTTTTGTCGCGCGAGCCGTCGTCGACGATGAGAAGTTCGGCGAGTTCGACACCGGCTTCGCGCAGGTTGTCTTTGACGGCGAGGACACGCCCGGCGATCTCGGCAATGCCGTTTTCTTCATTATAGGCGGGAATGACGATAGAAATTGTTTTCATCCGGATACCTCTTTTGGGTGGGGAGGCAATATTAAAAAACTGCCTTCAAGCGGTGCGCCCCCGGGACCCATGCTGCTCCAACTGACTCTAACGCAACTCTGGTTTCATTGTAGTAGCGTGCGGATTAGCTATCAAGGGTCGTTCTGAAAAACGGTTGTCGGTCACGTCTCTGCGTGCCTTCCTCATCTTGGACGACGCTGGTAGAAGAGCAAGGGGCATATGGTCCTGATGCTAAAGTTAAGAGCTAGAGTGGAGAGTACGCTCTTACTCTACCCTCTATACTCTACACGCAACAACTTACACTCCATATTACTATGCTGACGACGTGACGAGCTCCTGAGCCGCCATCGCCCTCTCCGGCGCTTGCGCTGCCATGTCACGCAGCGCGAAGCAGATGAGGTGTTCGAGGACGAGGTGGATGTCTTCCACGTGTTCGATGACGTTGCTAGCGACATGTAGATTCAGGTCGCTCATGGGCGCCAGCTCACCGCCGTCGAAGCCTGTAAGGCTGATGGTCGTGGCGCGGGCGGCGCGCGCCACGCGCACGGCCTCCAGCACGTTGGGAGAGTTTCCGCTGGTGGAGATGGCGATGACGACGTCGCCGGGCTGCACGAAGGCTGCGAGCTGGCGGGCAAAGACCTGATCATAGCCTTCATCATTGGCATAGGCTGTGATGGAAGCTATATTGTCCGTCAGGCCCAGCACACGAAAGTCTGGCGCAGCAAGCTTGCGCGTGTTCTTAGCCAGATCGCAGACGAAGTGGGATGCTGTGGAGGCGCTGCCACCGTTGCCCATGATGAAAATGGTACGTTGGGCCAGGCGCGCTTCATGCAGGATGCCGATGGCTTCTTCAATCGGCGCCGTGGGTATATGGGTAAGGGTTTGTTGTAAGCGAGTGATGTAATCGGTGACCTGGTTCATTGTCCCCTCTCTTTTTATCGTTGGTAGTCGAAAATGACTTTGGAGCCGTGGGCTTCAATCTTGAATGGCAGTTCTTGCAAGTTGTGCAGGGCCTCGCGGACGGCGGCCTGGCGCTCGTAGGGGCAGTAGAGGAGCAGGAAGCCGCCACCGCCAGCCCCGCTAATTTTTCCGCCGATGGCGCCGGCGCGACGCGCGGCCTGGTAGATGTCGTCAATGGCGCCGTTGCTCACGTTGCTGGCCAGCCGCTTCTTAAGCTGCCAACTGGCGTCGAGGAACTCGCCGATGCAGTCGATGTTGCCCGCAAGTAGCTGCTCACGAGCCGCGTAGGCGATCGCTTTCATTTCGCCAAGGACGGCGCGGCGCTGACTGATGTTACTTTTCTGCTCGTTGAGCACGGTGTCGGCGCGGCGCGTGATGCCGGTGTAGAAGGACATGGTGTTATTGTTGAAGCGCCGTAACTGGTCCTCGCTGAGGTTGATGCGCTGGTTGTGCACCTCGCCCGAAGTCGTGAACTCCATAAATCGCAGGCCGCCGTAGGCAACGATGTACTGGTCCTGGATGCCGATCGGTTTTTGCAGGATGTCGATTTCTATCTCGCAAGCTTCACGGGCCAGTTGTTCGGCGGAAACGAGATCGCCCAGGTAGCTGTACATGGCGTGTAGGGCGCCGACGGTGACAGTGCTGGAGGAGCCAAGACCGGAGCCCTGGGAGGGAATGTCGCCCATCGTGGTGATCTCCACGCCCTCGGAGATGCCGGTCTTGCGCAGGGACTCGCGGATTAGCTCATGCTGGATTTCGTCCAGGTGGTCAACCATCTCCGTCTGAGTCCAGCCGAGCCGCAGTTTGCTGTCGAAACGGCGCTTGATGGTCACGAAGATGTATTTGTCGATGGCGGTGGTGAGCACGCAGCCTCCCTGTTCTAAAAAATAAGCCGGGAAATCGGTGCCGCCGCCAAAGAAACTGACGCGGAGGGGCGTCTGTACAATTATCATTCTGTTGCTCCTTTTCCGCCGCGTATGACACGGATGAGATGAATTGAAGGAAAATTTCGTTAAGCAAGCGCCGGCCATTGGTTGAGACCGGTACTAGATTTATCTAGGTTCTTTGGCCGGAATGGCCAGACATTGTTCAACCAGGGTGACAAGCGCGCGAGGGTTGAAGGGCTTGCGGATGTAGTTGGCGACGGTGTCGAA
>CAYSMQ010000249.1:7000-7554 GCA_964432035.1 uncultured Ardenticatenaceae bacterium | reverse complement strand
GTCAGTGCAATGAACTGCGTCGTCTGCGACGGGTTAAAGTTGTTGTCGCTGACCAGAATCAGCAGGCGTTCATTGGGCGCAATTTTCGGCCCAAAGGCCATGCCCTCCACGTTATCGGGCGAGATGGCAAAGTCGGCCCCCAGATCGACGAGCAACTCCTTGCTCATGGGCGCCGGATCACCCGTCGGGCAGCCGTCGAGGTTGAGCGCCGTCTCATCTGAGACATCGGAGGCGCCGTCTGTCGTCGCTTCAAAGAGCAAAATCGTATTGCCCACGCCGACGGCAAAGGAGCGCTCCATGGTCAGGAACGTGCCCGAATTATCCAGCGCCTGAATTTCCACCAGACCATGGTCGGCAAACTCATCTGGCGGCACGGGCGCTTGGGGAATAGGATCCACACAGTAGACGTACTCGCTCAACGGTTGCTGTCGCGGCAGATGGTACTGCAGGAAGCGCGACGGGCTGTAATTGTCAAGGGTGCTGATCGGCCCGTCGTTTTCCAGGGCATTTTCGGTGGCCACATATAGATAGCGGCGATCGGGCGTACTGGTAAT
>CAYSMQ010000249.1:0-6990 GCA_964432035.1 uncultured Ardenticatenaceae bacterium | reverse complement strand
AAAGGCAAGATTGTCGCGCACCTGGTTGCCGTCGTCCACTGTGTACAGGAACTTGTCAGGTACAGGCACTTCACGCGTCTGGCGGCCAACGGGATTAAAGCGCATTATCTCCGGATCGCTCACTGGAACGATGTCGTCATCACCTTCCGTGGAAACGTAGAGCTGCCCGGGTCGCACCAGCTCAATACCTTCTGGATCAATGGCTAATGGCGCAAACAGCTCGCCGTTTTCGTCTCGTAAGAAGGTGACGTCCACGAAATCAACCTCCAGCTGGTTCCCCGAGACATCGATTTCTACCGTATAGTAGCGCGACGGATCTTCTTCACTGCGATCGTCGGAGAGCACATAGTAGACATCCCGCGCCCCATCGTACGCGATCCCTGAGAACCCACCCACTTCTGTTCCTGCAAACGTCGTCCCTGTGGGAAAGGTGACCATATCCACGAATGAGATATCCCCGACGCTGACTTCTCCCGCCTGTGGCCTCCCCTGCCCTAGTGCACCCGCCGTCACTAGAGTCAATGACAGAATCAATACTAGCAAAACAAACAAGACCAAACGTGAACGTCGTAGCAAAGTCATGGCACTTTCTCCTATGAAATTTTCACTTGATACTACAGAACACCACTCTTGATAGTTTTGGCAACCGGGATTATAGGCCATTCGCAGCACGCTACTCAAGAACCAATTTGCGCGTCACACTTGTTTACACATGATCCGCTTATCAGAACACCACTCACAAACAAGCTATCCCGCCAAAAGAGGCGCGTGTGAAACACCACACATACGGTATAATCGGGTCAGGAAGCCAAAGGGTAACAAATGTGACCCAACAAACGCGTGACACCAAATACCTCTTTCGCCTGCTAATTCTCTACCGCTGGCTGAGCCTCATTCCGCCTATCCTCTTTCTTCTGTCGCAACCCCGGGGGCAGGTGCGCCAATTGCTCGCGCTCGTTCTTGCGGTGATCCCGACGCTGCTCCTCACCTTAAAAGGTGAAGCAATCAACCGTCTCTTGCGCCAACGCCCACTACTTCTGGGCATCGACCTTCTACTTGTAGCGGCTTTAGTCGCTGTAACTGGCGGCGTAGCGTCCCCATATTACCTGTATGCCCTTAGCCCCCTCATCGCCGCCGCATTTTTCTTCCACCTGCGCGGCGCACTCTTGGCAGCGACGACACTGGCGCCACTTTACGTGCTTGCATCCAGCACGATCGTGCCTGGCAGCATTTCTGAACTGGGCACAACCGCCATCGATTGGCTACGCATTGCCGGCAATATCGTCGGCTTCTACCTACTCAGCGGCGCTTTCGGTTACGCTGCCGCGCTTCTGGCGCGTCTGCGCACCACGAGCGAGGAGCTGGCGACCACCCATCGCGACCTTTTGGTTCTGCATGAGATTACCGCCTCGCTACATACCGCCGATGATGAGGTTGAAGTGCAGGAGAAGCTGCTCTCAGCGCTGACAAATGAGTTGGGGTTTCGACAGGTTGTGCTGGGGTTGGTCGATGATGAAGCGCGCCGGCCGGCACTCTCAGGCTGGGTGCTACAAAGGCGCAACGGCGATCAACAAAACGGCGCTTCGGCGGGCCAAGATGCCTCGGGCCGGCTGACTCATACCGCCCGGCTGCCGCTTAGCGACGAAGGTGGGCTCGTGGCGCAGGCGCTGCTGGAGGGAAAGGTCTGCAAAGTTGACGGAGAACCCTGTACCGTCGATCCCTGGCTTAACCGGCACCTGGGCATGCGTAATTGCCTCATCGTACCCATCCGCTGGGGAATCCGGCCCGTCGGCGTCCTCATGATCGATTGCACCGGGCAAGTCCCCGACGAAACGCGTAAACGCAATTTAGAGGCCATTGCACAGCAGACCGGACTGGCCATCGGCATGATGCGCACGCGCTGGCGTCGCGCCCGTGAGAGCGCCGTGCAGGCTGAACGAGCGCGCATCGCCCTGGACATCCACGATGTTGTCAGCCAATCCCTTTTCGGCCTTGTCTTCACGCTGGATGGTTCGCTCAAGCTTCTGGAGAGTGCTCCAGAGGCAGTGCGACCTGAATTGGAGTCCGCTCTAGAAACGGCAAATCGCGTGCGCCGGGAGATCCGTCGCAGCGTCCACGACATGTGGAGCGAGGAGATTACCCCCGGTGCCTTTGAGGCCGAACTGGCCCGTTACATAACAGACGTTTTGCAGGCTCAAAATCTGGCTGTCACCTTTGATATTGACGGGGATTTCGACGCACTTTCCCCTGTTGCCCGACGCAGCCTGTATCGCATTGCACAGGAGAGCCTGACCAACGCTGTACATCACGCTGCTGCAAGCGAGGTTCGCGTTTGCCTCGACGTTTTCGAGGAACGGGCGCGCCTCGTCGTGCGTGACAACGGGCGCGGTTTTGAGCCGGAAGCCGCCCTAAGCCGAGTCTATGGTAGCTCAGGTGACGACGCCAGCTTTGGCCTGCGTGGCATGCAAGAGCGCGCCCGTGCCCTGGGCGGCACATGTGATATCTTCAGTCAACCTAACGCCGGGACGTCCATTGTCGTGGACATCCCATCAAACGCGCGGCTTGATAGCGGAAGGAGCAGCGCCGCGGCAAGTGAATCGGCCGCAGCCGCCGATCGCGCCATTTCAGAGACGGAACCATGAGCCAGATCCACGTGCTTATTGCCGACGACCATGACGTCGTGCGTCGCGGTCTGATCCTTGTCCTACGACAGGAGGACGATTTCGAGGTGATTGGCGATGCTTGCGACGGGGAAGAGGTTATCGCCTTGCTTTCGCAGGGCGTGCGCCCGCATGTTGCCATCCTGGATTGGAAGATGCCGCGTCTCGATGGGCTACAGACGGCGCGTCGTATTAAAGAGATGGCAGCCGGCGTGTGCACGCTCATTCTCACCGGCGCGCCGGTCGAGGATGCGGCCCTGGATGCCCTGGACGAGGACGTTGACGGATTTGTGCACAAAGATGTTAGTCCCGCCGGCCTGATTCATGCCGTGCGCCAGGTGGCGGCCGGCAAGCGCTATCTGGGCGCCGAGATCGGCCAGGCGCTACTTGAACGCAGCCAGCAGAGCACCACGGACGATGACGGCGCAGACGCCCTCTCACCGCGAGAGTTGGAAGTGCTGACGCACATGGCAACGGCGGCGACATATAAGGAAATTGCACTCAATTTAGGTATTAGCGAATCGACCGTGCACACCTACGTGAGGCGTATCTTCGCCAAGCTAGACCAACCCAATCGTACCCAGGCAGTCATCACTGCGCTTCAACGTGGAATCATTTCTCTCGATTGAACGCCGGCCCTGCCAATCGTTGCAACCATGTCCTCATTTTTGGGGACACGTCCTTCCGCTAAACTCGTGACACGGTTCAGGATTGTTGTTGTTAAACTAGGAACAGCTCTGGCGCTTTCCAAATGCTCGAATTGAAGGAAAAAGGGTTGTATGCGTCTGACCACGCCTGACGCCCATCGCATCATTGACCTTTGCGGCAAGCGTTGCCCACATCTCGTCATCGCCATTATCGCTGCCCTACAAGGCATGGAAAGTGGACAGGTGCTGCAGGTGATCGCCAACGATCCGCTCGCGCCGTCGAGCATTTCCGCGTGGGCCAGGCAAAGCGGACACACGCTGCTAGACATGTATGAGGAGGACAGTCACTTTGTATTCTATCTGGAACGTGCTCCAGTACTCGCGCCGCGCCGGCGGATGTTCTAAACGACACAGTCAACGTAGCGTCTCTATGCGAATGCACTATGATTAACGCCGCCAAGACCCCAATCACTGAGGACGATCAAGTGTCACAGGCGAATTACGGATTTGTGATCGATAACCGCAAATGTATCGGTTGCCACGCCTGCTCCACCGCGTGCAAAAGCGAAAACGAGGTACCCCTCGGCGTCTACCGCACCTGGGTAAAGTCGGTTGAAACGGGCGCATACCCACACACCCGTCGTCACTTTCAAGTCACGCGCTGCAACCATTGCGCCAACCCACCCTGCGCGCGCATCTGTCCCACAGAGGCCATGTACCAACGCGACGACGGCATTGTCGAATTTGACAACAGCATCTGTATCGGCTGCAAAGCGTGCATGCAGGCCTGCCCTTACGACGCCATCTACATCGATCCCGAGACCGACACGGCGGCCAAGTGCCACTATTGCGCTCACCGCACCGACATCGGTCTGGAACCGGCTTGCGTGGTAGTTTGTCCCGAACATGCCATCATCGCCGGTAACATGAATGATCCGGACAGCGAAATCAGCCGCCTACTGGCTCGCGAAAAAGTGACCGTGCGCAAGCCGGAACAGGGCACGGCGCCCAAGCTTTTCTACATTGATGGTAACGAGGCCACTTTGCATCCCACGGCTACCGAGCGCGTGCCGCAAACGTTCATGTGGGCCGACACCATTCCGTTGCATGACGGCACTAAGGCCAATGGTCACGCAGACGGTCATCAGCGCCCTGAGCGCAAGCCTGACGCCAATCGCGCGCGCAACCAACGCTTCGGCGCCGCCCAGCAGATCCGCGAACCGCAACCACAGGGACAACCGTGGAAAGGTCCCATCCAGTTCGGCGAAGGCCGTATGGCGGAGCAAATGGTTCAGCTTAGCTATAACGCCCAGCACCGCATTCCCTGGCATTGGCCCGTACCGGCGTATCTGGTGACCAAAGCCATTGGCGCCGGTCTCTTCATGCTTCTGGCTCTGGGTTGGGGACTCAACCTCGTGCCTTTCGACGCACCGACGGCCATTGCCGGCGGATTTCTTTCGCTACTGTTTATCGGACTCACGACGGGACTTCTGGTCTACGATCTGGAAAAGCCGGAACGATTCCTATACATATTGCTGCGCCCGCAGTGGAAGAGTTGGCTGGCCCGCGGCGCGGTGGTTCTCATCGGATTCTCCGTTGTCGCCGGACTTTGGTGGTTGCTTGAGTTGCTGGCTTACTTTGGCACGCTCCAAGATCTGACGCTTGCAGCTCGCCCCGTTTTGTTGTGGCTGGGAGTGCCCTTTGCCCTCCTTGCTGCCATATACACGGCATTTCTGTTTGCCCAGGCCGAAGGTCGTGACCTGTGGCAGAGTCCGCTATTGCCCTTCCACCTCATCCTACAAGCGCTCATGGTGGGTAGTGGCGCGCTTTTGATACTGGATCTGTTCCTGTCATCCGGCGCAACTGCCCGCCTGGCAGCCACCGTCTTTGTCGTCGCTACACTACTCGATCTCTTCGTTACGCTTGCCGGCGAGTTCGGCGTCCCTCACGCCAGCGAGGTTGCCGCGCGCGCTGCCCATGAAATCAGCCACGGTAGCTACCGGCGCCACTTCTGGATAGGCAGTATTGCCCTGGGGCACGCACTGCCCCTGGCGCTGATGGCCCTTTGGCCCAGTCTGCCGGCGCTGGGCGCGCTCGCCGCCGTAGCTTCAATTGCCGGTCTCTACCTGTACGAGTACGCCTTTGTCATGGCGCCGCAAGAAATACCGAACAGTTAATCGGACCCTGCACCTAATCCAGGTACAGGGGACAATCGCACAATGTTTGAGGACATGATCGTATGAGTGAAAAGCGAGGAATTGGTGAGTTTCTCAGCGCTATGCTGCGCATTGGCGCTCCACCGCCACGCAAACGGCGCCAGCCAACCGGCGTCACCAATGTAGCGGGACAGGATCTGCCGGATTTCGCCGACGTCGATCCCGCCGACGTGGAGATGCTTACCGTGCGTCACCCCGACGGACGCATGAGCCAGTATCCGCCGCCGGAATATTGGGATGATTGGGTAGAATATAGCGGTAAGGAGTGGCCCCGTCGCGTCGCCCGCCGCTATATGCTGGTTCCTACCGTCTGCTTTAACTGTGAAAGCGCCTGCGGCTTGCTGGCCTACGTCGATAAGCAGACACTTGAAATTAAGAAGTTCGAAGGCAACCCGGCCCATCCCGGCAGCCGCGGTCGTAACTGCGCCAAGGGTCCGGCGACGCATAACCAGATCTATGATCCGGAACGAATTCTTTACCCGCTCAAACGCGTTGGCAAGCGCGGCGAAGGGCGCTGGAAACGCATCACCTGGGACCAGGCCTTAGAAGAAATCGGAGCCAAAATGCGCCAGAGCCGCCAACGGCGCCGGGACGGCATCGTCTATCATGTGGGACGACCGGGTGAAGACGGCTACACCAACCGGGTGATCAGCGCCTGGGGCGTGGATGGACACAACAGCCACACGAACATTTGCAGCAGCGGCGCGCGCGCCGGTTACTACTTTTGGGGTGCATTCGACCGGCCCAGCCCCGATCACGCCAAGGCCCGCGTCATCCTGCTTATCAGCAGTCACCTGGAGACGGGCCACTACTTTAACCCCCACGCACAGCGCATTATCGAAGGCAAGATGAAGGGCGCCAAACTGATCACGCTCGATCCACGCCTCAGCAATACAGCCTCCATGAGCGACGTGTGGCTGCCCACCTGGCCCGGCAGCGAGTCGACGTTGTTGCTGGCCATTGCTAACCACCTACTGCAGACCGGACAATATGATCGTGACTTTGTGCGCCGCTGGGTGAACTGGGAAGAAACACTTGAAGCTATCGCCGGCGAAGAGCTGCCTCTGGACGATGCGGAGCTATTGGCGGAAGTGAACGGGGCAGCAACCCCCGACTTTGCCCTCTTTGAAAAGGTTCTGCGCCACTTCTACCGTGACTTCACCTTTGAACGCGCGGCGGAAGAAGCGCAGGTGCCCGTTGAGCGTATCGTGGAAACTGCTGAGTACGTGGCGCAGTGCGACGGGCGCCTGGCGACGCACACGTGGCGTAGCGCCAGCATCGGCAACCTTGGCGGCTGGCAAGTAGCGCGGTGTCTCTTCTTCTTGAACGTGCTCACCGGCAGCGTAGGCACGCCCGGTGGCACGTCGGCCAATAGCTGGAACAAGTTCGTGCCCAAGCCTTTCAAGACACCACCCCCCTTCAACGCCTGGAACGAACTACACCTGCCCGACGAGTGGCCCCTGGCAC
>CAYSMQ010000248.1:0-7600 GCA_964432035.1 uncultured Ardenticatenaceae bacterium | reverse complement strand
GATCAAGATCGCCCAGGGCGCCAAGCCCGGCGAGGGCGGCGAGCTGCCGGGGCACAAAGTGGACGAGGTCATCGCCACCATCCGCCATTCCACCCCGGGTGTGGGTTTGATCAGCCCGCCGCCGCACCATGACATCTACTCCATCGAGGACCTGGCGCAACTGATCTATGACCTCAAGAACGGAAACCCCGAGGCGCGCATCAGCGTCAAGCTCGTCTCCGAGGTCGGCGTGGGCACCATCGCCGCCGGGGTGGCCAAAGGGCATGCCGACGTCATTCTTATCAGCGGGCACGACGGCGGCACCGGCGCCTCGCCACAAACGAGCATCAAGCACGCCGGGCTGCCGTGGGAGTTGGGCCTGGCGGAGACGCACCAGACCCTGGCGCTGAACGACTTGCGCGACCGCGTGACGTTGGAGACGGACGGCCAATTGCGCACCGGTCGCGACGTGGCCATCGCCGCCCTGCTCGGCGCGGAGGAATTTGGATTTGCCACGGCGCCCCTGGTTGCTATGGGCTGCATCATGATGCGCGTCTGCCATCTCGACACCTGTCCCGTGGGCATCGCCACGCAAAACCCCACGCTGCGCCAGAAGTTTGCCGGCGATCCGCAGGATGTGGTCAACTTTATGACCTTTGTCGCCATGGACCTGCGCCGCTGGATGGCGCGGCTCGGATTCCGCACTGTGGACGAAATGGTAGGTCGTGCCGACCGGCTGCACCCGCGCCGGGAAGCCCGCCATTGGAAAGCCGGCAGTCTCGATCTGGCGCCCATCTTGCACCAGCCGCAGGGCAAAGATTACGCCCGTCGCACGTGCCAGGTTCCAAAGCAACACGGCCTGGAGAAAAGCTTGGACCGGCGCGTGCTCCTGGACCTATGCCGCCCGGCCCTGGAACATGCCGAACCTGTAAAAGCCCGCCTGCCCATCCGCAATACCGACCGCACCGTGGGCGCCATGCTGGGCAGCGAGATTACCCGGCGTCACGGCGCGCGCGGCCTTCCTGAAGACACCATCGAGTTGACCTTCGAAGGGTCGGCGGGACAGAGTTTCGGCGCATTTATTCCCTGCGGACTGACCTTAACGCTCTATGGCGAGGCCAACGATTACATGGGCAAAGGGCTTTCGGACGGTAAGCTAATCGTCGTTCCCCCGCCGCGTAGCGCCTTTATTCCAGAAGAAAACGTCATCACGGGCAACGTGGCTCTCTACGGCGCGACGGGAGGAGAAGCATACGTGCACGGCATCGCCGGAGAACGCTTCTGTGTGCGCAATAGCGGCGCCGACGCCGTCGTGGAAGGCGTTGGCGACCACGGCTGCGAGTATATGACCGGCGGACGCGTCGTCGTCCTGGGTCGCACCGGGCGCAACTTTGCAGCCGGAATGTCCGGCGGCGTGGCTTATGTGCTGGATGAAGCCGGCGACTTTAGGCAGCGCTGCAACCAGGACATGGTCGAGCTGCTGTCGCTGACGGACGCCGAAGAGATTCGCCGGCTGCGCGAACTGATCTGGCGCCACGCGCTCTATACTGGAAGCCAACGCGCCTGGCACGTTTTGAACAATTGGGACGACTACTGCCCCCAATTTGTCAAGGTGTTACCCGGAGACTATCGTCGCATGCAGGACGCTATACGCGCCGCGCGTGGACGCGGGCTCGACGAAGAAGAAGCGGTCATGGCGGCATTCGAAGCGAACGCCGTAGCCCGCGCCCGTGTTAGCGGTAACTGACCGGAATCGCACTGCATTCTCCCGGCACAAAGGCACACATGCATATAACTGTCAAAGAAATGCAACCGCAGCATTGGACCGCTGTGCGCCGCATTTACGAAGAAGGCATTGCCGGCGGGCATGCCACTTTCGAAACGACGGCGCCGGATTACGAGCGGTGGGATGAGGCCCACCTGCCTGAGTGCCGGTTGGTCGCCGTCTCTAGCGGAAACGTTGTCGGATGGGCCGCGCTCAGCCCTATATCGCGACGCGCCGTCTATCGCGGCGTGGCCGAAGTGAGCGTCTACGTCGCCGGAGATTGGCAGGGTCGGGGCATCGGCAAACGGCTGCTTCAGAGCCTGATCCAGGCCTCGGAGGACGCCGGAATCTGGACCCTGCAGGCCGGGATATTTCCCGAAAACGAAGCCAGCCTCGGCCTACACCTGGCATGCGGCTTTCGCCTCATCGGCCGCCGCGAGAAGATTGCGCAGCACCATGGCCGTTGGCGAGACACCCTCATTCTCGAGCGCCGCAGCCGGCGCGTGGGCCGTCACACGGACGACGAGACACAATAAAAGAGGAACGAAATGGCTAAGGCAACCGGATTTTTACAGTACCAGCGCCAGTCATTGCCCGAGCGCCCGCCACGCGAGCGCCTGGCAGACTGGCAACATCTACACGAACCGCTTCCCCTGCCCGTGTTGCAGACACAGGCAGCGCGCTGCATGGATTGCGGGATCCCCTTCTGTCACACCGGCGCCATACTCAACGGCATGACTTCCGGCTGCCCCGTTAACAACCTTATCCCAGAGTGGAACGACCTCGTCTACCATGGATTATGGCGCGAAGCGTACGAGCGACTGGCCAAAACCAATAACTTTCCCGAATTTACCGGCCTCGTCTGTCCCGCGCCCTGCGAAGCTTCTTGCACGTTGGGCATACAGGATCCGCCGGTGACCATCAAGAACATCGAATACGCCATTATTGAGCGCGCCTTTGAAGAAGGCTGGGTGCAGCCTCATCAGGCCGCCCAATCGACGGGAAAACGGGTCGCTATCGTGGGCTCAGGGCCGGCGGGCCTGGCCTGCGCAGACCAGCTTGTGCGCGTGGGCCACGATGTCACCGTCTTCGAACGCGATGACCGTCCCGGCGGGCTCCTGATGTACGGCATCCCCAACATGAAGCTGGAAAAAACGACCGTACAGCGCCGCTTGGACCTCATGGCGCGCATGGGCGTCTCCTTCAAAACCGGTGTCGAAGTTGGCGCCGACGCCAACCCGCAAGAGCTACTGTCACGGTATGATGCCCTCGTGCTCTGCACCGGCGCAACGCGCCCGCGCGCCTTGCCCGTAGAAGGGCGCGAGCTGCATGGCATCCACTTCGCCGTCGACTTCTTACGCGCCAACACGAAGCGGCTGCTGGCTAACGGAGGCGGGCATCAAGGCTTCATTTCGGCGCGGGATAAAGACGTCGTCGTCATCGGCGGCGGTGATACAGGTACAGACTGCGTGGCAACCGCTTTGCGCCACGGCTGTCGTAGCCTGGTACAATTCGAGATTCTGCCCAGGCCACCGGCCGAGCGCGCCCCGGACAACCCCTGGCCCCAGTGGCCCCGCATCCACACCATGGACTACGGGCACAAGGAAGCCGCCGCCGTCTTTGGACGGGACCCCCGCCGCTACTGCATCACGACCACGCGCTTCCTGAGCGACGATAATCACCGGCTGACCGGCGTGCAAACCAGGGAAGTGACCTGGGAACAGGACGCCAACGGTCGCTATTCCTTCGAGGAAATCCCCGGCGCCGAACGCGTATGGCCCGCGCAGCTGGTCTTACTGGCTATGGGTTTTCTAGGACCCGAGGCATCCGTCCTGCAGCATCTGGGCGTCGAACAAGATGAACGGTCCAATATTAAGGCGGAATTTGGCGACTACGCCACCAACGTGCCCGGCGTGTTTGCCGCCGGAGACGCGCGCCGTGGGCAGAGCCTTGTCGTCTGGGCCATCCGCGAAGGTCGCGGCGCGGCGCGCGCAGTCGATGCCTATCTGATGGGTGAGACCAACCTTCCCTAAACGCCGATTCCGCGCAAGAACAACACGTACAGCCCCAGCAAGTAGCAGATGATAATCGCCAGCGCGTCTAGCTCAATGAACAGCACGCGCCGCTCTACCCGCGCGATATTCCCCAACAGGGCCAACATCGTCAGTAAAAGACCTAACAGCCCCACCAGGGCAAAATCGTTGCTAATATCGTTGAGAAAGCTGCCGCTAACATAGAAGAAATCGGCCAATCCCAACGCCAGCATATTGAAAACGCTGGAACCGAAAAGGTTGCCCACGGCCAACTCCACGGCGCCCATACGTACGGCAGCCATCGCCGCCAGTAGCTCTGGCAGCGAGGTCACGATACTCAGCAGAACGGTGCCCACAAAACCGGCCCCCAACCCGGTCGCAGCGGCGATGTCAGAGCTGGACGACACCAGCTGCGGAACCACAAGACCCAGGACCAAAGTAGAAACGGCGAAGCCTACCAGCCCCCGGCGCAGCGAGGGAAAGTCAGGTCCGGGCACCACCTCGGTGGGCGTCGCTGCGATGTTGGCCAGCTTTCCCTCCTGCTGCACCAGCCACACGCCGCCAAAGTAAACGGCGATCAGTATCAAGCTTTCCACGCTGACCCACCCTATCACCAGATCTACGTCGGCAAGTACAAAGATGCTGGCGACCGTCATCATCGCCGCCGCCAACGCCGCCGTCAGCGTTTGCGTGATCGCTTGCGTGCGCAACAGGGGAACATTGAAGTTGACCATATCGACAAACGCCAGCAAGAACATGTTGACCATATTGCTGCCAAAGAAGTTGCCCGCAGCAAGATCCGGCTCCCCCAATTGGAAAGAACTAATGGCCGCGATCATTTCTGGCAGCGATGTGGCGCCCGCCAGTAAGATCGTGCCCACCAGCAAACCGCCCAGGCGCGTGCGTACAGCAATGACGTCACCGAACTCCGCCAGTTTGCTTGCAGAGATGACAACAATGGTCGCAGAGACGAGAAAGATTATCCAATGCATGACAGACTATGGCTCAGGCAGGCCCCAGACTTTCGTGACGGGTACGGTGAAAACGATACCGGTATTCGGCTCGCTTAGATCGCCGACGATTTCCTCCGTGTTGCGCACGGCCGCTTCGGCCAGATCGAGCGAGTCAATGACCGCAAACAGCGTGTTGTGTCCCACGCGGCCCCCGCCGAACACTTGCCCAAACCCCATAAACATCGATTGGGCTTCCGAGCGCTGCAATACGCGATTTACCCCGGTGCTTTCCAGCACTGTAACGCCCCGAACGCCCGCCTGCAGCCAGGCCTGTAGCACCTCCTCGCGGTGCGCGACGTCGTCCAAGACCATGATTAACATGTACATTGCTATCTCCTGTTCGCCCGAGCGCGCCGGTACCTCTCGTATTCTTGCTGTCGCGCTCGCAACCAATCGCCAAGGGCCTTATCATCGCCGCTTTCCAGCAGGGAAATGAGGGCTTCAAGGTCGTCGGCGTGCCGTTTTAGCGCCCGCAAGATTGCACCGCGGTTCGTGAGCACGATATCTTTGAGCATATGTGCGCCCGATCCTGAGAGGCGCGCCGTATCGCGAAATCCGGACGCGCTAACCGACCACAATTCTCGTTCTCGTTCCCCCGCGTCTGCCGCCTGTTGCATCAGCAGGGCCGATAAGAAGTACGGCAAGTGACTTACCATTGCCACCAGGCGGTCGTGCTCCTCTGGCTGCAAAAACAGCGCTCTTGCGCCGGCGGCGCGCAGCAACGTCAAGACGAGCGATTCGGTTCCCGCGTCCGTTCGCGCCGTGCGACACAACACGAACGTCTGGTCACGATATAAATCGGCCTCGGCACGCGCCAAACCCGACGTCTCTTTGCCGCACATAGGATGCCCGCCCATTGCGCCGAATGATGGCGGCAGGCTGTCCATCGCCGCGCAAATCTCCTGCTTGGTGCTTCCCAGATCCAGCACCATGCACCCTTTGCGCCGCCAGCCGGGCAATGCTGCAATTATGTCCAGGATGGCGCTGACGGGGGTGGCTAACACGACCAAATCGGCTTCGCCGACGCCCGAGGCGACGTCGTCCATGACCTCGTCGACAATCCCCTGTGCTAAGGCCTGCTGCCGCGTCGCTTCATCTGTGTCCACTGCCGTCAGGCGTCCCGCGTGAGGCTTCAGTGCCAGCGCCAACGATCCCCCCATCAGGCCCAGGCCAATGATGCAAATTCGGGTGCTGTGAAGCGGTGGTGTCTGGCTGGCACTCATACTTCCATTATAGCGGCAATTCACTTAAATGCGGACTGCTTGAGGGATGCCGAAATTTGTATGACAAATTCCGGCTTTTTGCTAGCAACTCCTGTAAATCCTGTTAAAATCCTGGAGCGGGGAGCCGCATGAAATGCTTAACATCCCAATCCCTAACCAGCGAGGAATGCACAATGGCTGACGACTTCATATTTGAAGGCTCACTGGCAGACCTTGACCCTGATCTTGGCGAACTTCTGCGACGCGAAGACCGGCGCCAACGTGAGACTATCATCTTAATACCTTCAGAGAGCATGGCCCCCGACGCAGTGCGGGAAACCATGAGCAGTCAATTCGCAAACATATATGCCGAAGGCTATCCACGCGAAGATAGTCGCCGGCAGACTCAGGAGGAGATTCTCGATTTTGAAAAAGAACTGGCGCATTATCGGCGTTACAGCGATCCCCGCTATTACAAGGGCGTCGAATACGCCGACATTCTGGAGGCGCTAGCCCGTCGCCGCGCCGCCGAACTCTTTGCAGCAAATGGGCTAGACGCCGACGGCCTTTACGTCAACGTCCAGCCCCTCAGCGGCGCGCCGGCAAACAACGCCGTTTATAGCGCTCTATTGCAGCCCGGCGACACCATCATGGGCCTCAACCTCAATGACGGCGGTCACCTAACCCACGGCAGCCCCGTCAACCGCTCCGGACAGGTCTATAACGCCGTCAGCTACACGGTAGACGAAGAGACCGAGCTTCTGGACTACGATGCCATCGAGGCCCTGGCTCTGGAAACCAAACCGAACATCATCGTCGCCGGCTACTCCGCCTATCCCTGCATCATTAACTGGCAGCGCTTCCGCGAGATTGCCGATCGTTGCGGCGCTTACTTACTTGCCGACATTTCACATATCTCCGGTCTTGTCGCCGCCGGCGTGCACCCCAGCCCAATCGGCGTGGCCCACGTTGTGACCACGACCACGCACAAAAGCCTCTGCGGTCCACGCGGCGCCATGATCATCACGCACCGCAGGGATCTGGCGCGCAAACTTGATCGCGCCGTCTTCCCCGGCGAGCAAGGCGGCCCGCATCTGAATACAATTGCCGCGCTGGCAATTGCTTTGCGCCTGGCGCAGGCGCCCCAATTCACAGAACTTCAGAAACGCATCGTCGAAAATGCGTCGCGGCTGGCAGCGCAACTGCAACAACGCGGGCTGCGCGTTGTTGGCGGCGGCTCCGAAAACCACCTGCTGATGATCGACGTGCGCAGCAGCATTGAACATGATGGCGTCCCGCTAACGGGCGACATGGCGGCGCGCGTTCTTGATCTCGCCGGCATCGTCACCAATCGCAACACTATCCCCGGCGACGCCAGCGCCTTCTCCGCCTCTGGCGTGCGCATGGGCACCGTCTGGATCAGCCAGCTCGGCTATGGTGAAAAGGAGATCGACCTGCTCGCCGAGGCCATTGCCACGGTTCTGCACGGTTGCAAACCATTCTACTACTGGTCCATGGGTGGCAAGCGACGGCTGCGCACCAAGGTGGACCGCAATGCGCTGGAGAAAGGGCGCGAGATCGTGCGCCAGCTTACGCAAGCGACCTTAC
>CAYSMQ010000247.1:0-7637 GCA_964432035.1 uncultured Ardenticatenaceae bacterium | reverse complement strand
GGCCAGGCGTTCCTGCAGCTTCTCGCGATCGTAGTCGGAGGTGCTGCGCTCGATTTCGGTCTTGATCTGATCCACGCGGGCTTCGATCTGCCCGTGGTCGCCGGCGCCGTCGACGACGGTGGTCTCGTCCTTGGTGGCGACAACCTTTCCGGCGCGGCCCAGGTCCGAAATCTGAACACTCTCCAGCTTGCGACCCATTTCCTCGGTAATCACCTGGCCACCGGTCAGGACGGCGATGTCCTGCAGCATAGCCTTGCGGCGGTCACCGAAGCCGGGGGCCTTCACAGCCAGCGCGTTGATCGTGCCACGCAGCTTATTGAGGACCAGTGTCGCCAGCGCCTCGCCGTCGATGTCCTCGGCAACGACCACAAACTCACGCTTGCCGCTCTGGATGAGCTTCTCAAGGATGGGAACGATATCCTGAGCCGAGCTAATCTTCTTGTCGTGAATCAGGATGTAGGGATCTTCCAGGGCTGCTTCCATCGTGTCCGAGTCGGTGATGAAGTAGGGGCTGATGTAGCCGCGGTCGAACTGCATACCCTCTACGTACTCGGTCTCAAACTCCAGACCCTGCGACTCTTCCACGGTGATGACACCGTCTTTGCCGACTTTGTCCATAACCTGGGCGATGAGCTTACCAATGCCCTCGTCCTGGGCCGAAATAGCGGCGACAGAGGCAATCTCTTCCACGCTATCGATGGACACTGCCATATCGCGGATCTTTTGCGAAAGCGCCAGGACGCCCGCTTCGATACCCTGCTTCAGCAGCATGGGGTTGGCGCCTGCGGCGACGTTTTTGTAGCCTTCGTTGACGATGTTCTGTGCCAGAACGGTGGCCGTTGTCGTGCCATCGCCGGCGATATCGTTCGTCTTTGTGGCTGCTTCCTTCAGCAGCTGGGCACCCATGTTTTCATAGGGATCTTCCAGCTCAATTTCCTTGGCCACGGTCACGCCGTCGTGGGTAACGGTGGGCGCGCCAAAAGATTTGTCTAGTGCAACGTTACGACCCTTCGGTCCCAGCGTTGTTGCAACCGCGCCAGCCAATGTGTTAATGCCCTGGCGCAGCTTACGGTGTGCAGAATCGGAAAAGGTTAATTGTTTTGCCATGTTTGGTTTACTCCTTGCTTTCTAATTCGATGTGAAACGGTTGTGCTGGTTGAGCCTACGCCGTGACAATCGCCAGGACGTCCGATTCCTTGAGAATCAGTAGCTTTTTACCGTCGACTTTGATTTCAGTTCCTGCGTATTTGGCGAATAGAACCTTATCGCCCACAGAGACATCCATTTCAACACGTTTTCCATCGTCATCCCGCCGTCCGGGACCGATAGCAACGACATCGCCCTCTTGAGGCTTTTCTTTGGCAGTTTCGGGCAAAATGATTCCCGATGCAGTCGTTTCTTCACGTTCTTTGGGTTCTACAACCAGCCGATCAGCAAGCGGCTTTAACTTTACGTCCATAAATCGACTCTCCTTAATTAGTTTTGTAATGTTAAGCGATTGGGCTTTTTGGCACTCAGGAAGCGAGAGTGCTAATTACAGGAAAAATTGTAACACATAGACGGGGGATGTCAAGTGAATTTTAGCAGCGATGCCGAAAGAGTGCTAATTGGTTCCCTGAAGGTCTTGTTGCCGGCACAACTCGATGCCTTCTTCGGCCTGGCTTATGGCAAATTCGTCAGGCGCGGCGTTGAGAACCTGTTCAAAGTAAGGCCTCGCCTGGTCGCAGCTGTTTTGGTAGTAGTAGGCCCGCCCTAGCATGTTGAAGTATGTGGCGTTCGACGTGGAAACGGTATCGTAGGCGTCCACGGCGATGCCCAGTTCTTCAATGGCCGTATCATACTTGGACTGTTGGAAGTAGGCGGCGCCCAGGTGGGCGTGTGCGCGTGTCATGTCGGGATCGAGTTGCACAGCCTGAAAAGCGTTCTCCTCGGCGCGAGGATACTGTCCTAGTACGAAATAGAAATATGCCAGCCCATCGTAGGCGTCTGCATTGTTGGGGTCCATCTCGATCACTTCTTGCAGCGTCAGGATTGCCTGCTGGCGACGATCGGTGAAGAAGTAGAGGTAGGCTAAATTCGTGCGTATATCTGTGCGCGAGGGATCGGCGTCCAAAGCGACCAGATATTCCTGTATGGCATTGTCGTAGAGGCCTCGCATTTCGAAGACGAGGGCCATCGCCTGCCGCGTCACAGCGCTGTTGGGTTCCAGATCGACGGCGAGTGAGGCGTTGTCCAGCGCCTCGTCGAACCGTTCGGGGCCCAGGGCTACCAGCGCCTCGGCCATATAAGCAAAGCCTTCGGCCAGATTAGGATCAAGTTCGGTGGCCTGCACGGCGGCGTTGATCGTTTCTTGGAACTCAAGCTCGGCGCCGGCCGGGTCGCCGGTCTCGCGCAGGCGGTAGGCGTTTGCCAGGTGCGCCGACGAAAGCGCCACCCATACCTCCGGACGTTCGGAGGAAATTACCATGGCCTGTTCTGCCCGTTGCAAGGCATCCTCAGGACGATCAATGGTGATCAGCAGATCGATCAGCCGCATATAGTAATTGATATTGGAGGAATCCAGCTCAATGGCGCGCTCGTAGGCTTCCACGGCGTTTTCGTGTTCGCCGTCGCGCTCGTATAACGCCGCACTGGTGGCATGTTCGGCCGCGGAACGGGTCGGTTCGGGGGTCGCGGTGGGTATGATAACGTCGCGCACCTGATCGGCGTTGCTTACGACGAGCATGCCCAGCCCGAAAGCTGAGAGAACGAGAAGCACCACCAGGCACGATGGACCGCTGCCGGGATGACGTGGAGGTCTACGCTGGATTTCCATGTTAGGGAAATCTTAACAATCTTAATGTGAGCGGGCAACAGCGCTAACGGCTAACTAACGTGAATCTCAGCACGCTGCAGGCAATTTACCGTGGCGGCTTCTGGCGCCAGCGCCACCACAATCCCACAGGATAACCCAACATCTTTGCCACGTCACCCACGAAGCGGATGGTGGGGATGAGGGCCAGCGCTCGCAGCCGGGACAGGGGACGCCAGCCGTACATGACGGGCCACAGACGTCGCACCGGGCGCCAACAATAGGCCAGTACACCGCCAACAAGACCAACCCAGCCGCCCCACTTTTCGCGCCAGATCAGGTGCAGCAGAAAGGGGAGGGCCAGTAAGTAGGTAGCATAGCGGATGGCGTGGCGTTTGGGCCACAGGTTGGCCTTCCCGTCGCCGCGGGCGTAACGGTAATACTGGCGGAAGAAGGCGCGCATGGTACTGCGTGGCCGGTAATAGGCGACGGCGCGCGAGGCGAGGGGAAAGGGCCCGTAGCGTCGCCGTAAGGCCATGTCGAAAATGAGGTCTTCGCCGTAATCTAGCCACTCCGGATAGCCTCCGACGGCGCGCCAGGCTTCTTTGTGAAAGGCGACGGAGCGGCTGGAGGGAAGGAAGGTGCTGGGGTCGACGTCGGACAGTTCCGGAAGCACGGTCGCGCCCATCACGACCTCGAAGTCGGTGTAAGCATCGGGTTCGAACCAGCCACTGACAACCATTGCGCCGTCCTTGCGTAAGGGCCGGATAATCTCTTCCAGCCATAGAGGCGAAAGCACAGCCCCGGCGTCGGTCGCGGCAATATAGGGGCCCGCCGCGGCTTCGATAGCGCGGTTGCGCCCCTGGCTGATATTCGTACCGGGCGCTTCGACGATCTTTAGCGGCAGCCAACGGCGGTAGGTCTCTAGAACTTCGAGCGTCTCATCGTGGGAACCACCGTCGCAGACTACGAGCTCGTTCGGTTGCACCGTCTGCTGGATCAGGGAGTCCAGCAGCGGTTTTAGGGCAGAAGCGTCGTTCTTGACGGTGACAATGACTGAAATAGACATGCAATAGTGAGAATCATAATTCAGTTGAAATATGACGGCAAACAGGGCTTGTTCTCATCTTCGTTTGCCGTGCAACATGTGAATGATAGAATCACGCTCTATGACATCTGGTAAACCGGCACGGCACCAGGTCGCGTCTACGACGTGCGATTTGAGCCTGGTCATTCCCGTTTTCAATGAAGTAGACAACGTCGGGCCCTTGTTGCAGGAGATCACGACGGCGCTGGCGCCGCGCGATTTGGACTACGAGGTCATCTTCGTCGACGATGGCAGCAATGACGGCAGCTTCGCGAGGCTGCGCGATCTGGCGCATGAGGACGAGCACGTTGTCGCCATCCGTTTTCGGCGCAACTTTGGGCAGACGGCGGCGTTTGCTGCCGGTTTCGGTTATGCCAGAGGCGACGCCGTCGTCACCATGGATGCCGATCGCCAAAATGATCCCGCCGATATCCCGGCGCTGTTAGATAAGCTGGAAGAAGGTTACGATGTGGTCAACGGTTGGCGCGAGAACCGTAAAGACGCCTTTCTGTTTCGCAAGGTTCCGTCGCGCGTGGCAAATTTTCTGATCGCACGCGCCAGCGGTGTGCACCTACGCGATCGAGGTTGCTCGTTGCGCGCTTTTCGTGCGCCGGTTCTAGAGGAGTTGCACCTGTACGGCGAAATGCATCGCTTCATTCCGGAAATGGTCAATTTTGCCGGGTTTAGCATGGCCGAGGTGCCGGTTAATCACCGATCGCGCGTCGCCGGAAAATCGAAGTACGGCTTATCACGCACGTTCCGCGTCATCCTGGATCTGATGACAGTTCTGTTCTTGCGCCGCTATAGCGACCGTCCCATGCATCTGTTGGGCAGTATTGGTATTATCTCCACGGGCTTAGGGTCGCTGATAGCCCTCTACCTGGCGCTTCTTAAGGTAGCCGGGGCACTAACCGGGGGCGCCGAAGGATTTCGCGCCGTACGCATTGGCGACCGACCGCTGTTGATGTTGGCAGTCTTGCTGATGTTCATCGGCGTACAGTTTCTCGTCATGGGCCTGTTAGCGGAACTGATCGTGCGTACATACTATGAAAGTCAGGATAAAGCAGTCTACCACGTGCAAGAAGTAGCAACCCAGACAATGAGCGGACGAAAATTGCCCAATCCCTCGACTGCGCCTGCGAAAAATGTGGCAGTTTAACGAGGCTCTTTGCTTATGAAGTTATTGATCGTCGGAATTGACGGCGCAACCTTTGATCTGGTGCGGCCCTGGGCGCAGGCCGGGCATCTGCCAAATCTGGCGCGCCTGATGGAGGGCGGCGTTTCGGCCGACCTGGCATCGACTTTGCCGCCTGTAACCAGTCCGGCATGGCCCACGTTCATGACCGGCTGCAATCCGGGCAAACATGGCGTCTTTGACTTTATCCAGCCCACGGGCGCCGATTTTTCGTTGGTCAACTCGACCAAGATTCGCCAGCGTACCCTCTGGCAGCGCCTTTCGGCTGCAGGCTATAAGGTTGGCGTGCTCAATGTGCCGGTTACCTATCCGCCGCATGAAGTGAACGGTTTTATGGTCACGGGAATTCTGAGCCCGAAGTCGGGCCAGATCTGTTATCCTGCCGATCTTATCGATCGTTACCGAGACCGCCTGGGCGACTATCGCGTCGCGCCAAACGTTCAGTTCAAGTCGGGGATTGAGGAGGCTTACGCGCGTGATATCTACGATTTGATACGCGTGCACGGCGACTGGGCGTTGGCGCTGATGGAGAATGAGCCGTGGGATGTGCTGATGGTGCACTTCATTGCCCTGGATATTATGATGCACGCTATGTGGCGTTACATGGACAGGCAGCATCCGCGCCACGAACCGGGGCCACACGAGCATGCCATACGGGACGGTTACCGGCTGGTCGACGAATATGTGGGGCGCATGCTGGAGCGGGTTCCAGAGGATACGACCGTCATGGTCATGTCCGATCATGGTTTCGGCCCGCTGCACAAAATCGTCAATCTCAACGTCTACCTGATGCAAACGGGGCTCTTGAAACTCAAGAGCGATGCAGTCAACCGCCTGAAAGCAGCGGCTTTTCATATGGGGCTGACGCCGGCGCGCGTGTATCACATGATCGAGACGATTGGCTTGCAAAATCTGGCGACGCGGGTCTCTAAGCAGACGCGCAACGAAGTCGTGGGCCGTTTTTTGAGCTTTGACAGCGTTGATTGGAGCCGAACCGTGGCCTACAGTATGGGACACGTGGGGCAGATCTATCTTAATGTGCAGGGTCGCGAGCCGCATGGCATCGTGACTGCCGGCACTTATGAGCGCCACCGGCAAGAAGTCATCGACGCCCTGCAAGCATTGCACGACGAAGACGGGCGCCCGCTGGTGAGCAAGCTTATCTTGCGCGAAGAAACGTATCAGGGACCCCACGCAGAGAAAGGACCAGATATTCACCTTGTCCTGGATGACTATAACATGATTGCCTTCCCCATGTTCGCTACGAACAACGAGGTGATCGCCGATCAGATTCGGGGCGATTCGGGCTGTCACCGGCGCGAGGGTATTTTCATTGCCTATGGGCCAGGGGTGCGCGCCAATTCGCAGCTAGACGAAGTCAGTATCCTGGACCTGGCGCCGACGGTCATGGCGCTACTGGACCAGCCTGTCCCGCAGATCATGGACGGCCGCGTATTACAGGGAATCTTTGACCAACCGCTGGCGGTAAGCTTTGCCGCCACAGTGGGCGAAGATTCTGCGGTGGGCGAGGGCCAGGGGCTGGGAGACGAAGACACGCGCCAGATTGAAGACCGGTTGCGCAGTCTGGGTTATCTCTAGGCCGAAGGCGCTGGCAGCCAAGGATTTACGATAGTGGGGCGATCGGCGCACATTTTATCGGCCCTGTCTCTTTTTCTCATTGCGCTGTTGACCCGCCTGGCGGCGATCGGTCGCTACGTCACCCCCGACGAACTAAACTGGGTCTACCGCAGCCTTGGAGTGCGCCGCGCACTGTTATCCGCCGATTGGGCAAACACCATTCAAAGTGGGCATCCGGGTGTCACGACCACCTGGATCGGCGCCCTGAGCGCGCAACTACAGCTATGGCTACAACCTGAACTGCAGGCGCGGCTGGAGTGGTTGGGACGCATGCAGCAGCTCTCAGCCGATAACGTCGAGGCCTTTCGCCACCTGTATGCCTTTCTTAATGGCGGGCGGCTCGGCGTGGCGGTCGCTATCAGCCTGGCGCTCGTGGTTATCTATTGGCATGCTCGCCCTCTCTTAGGCGCTCCCGGCGCCTTTCTCGGTGTGCTGTTGCTGGCTCTGGATCCCTTCTTCGCCGGGTTGTCGGGCTTGCTGCACGTCGACGGCTTGTTGGCAACGTTTAGCCTGTTAACCCTAATCTTTGCCCTGCGCGCGGCGCGCACGGGTTCCCGTCGGCTCGCCGCTCTGGCAGGTGGGACCACGGCGCTGGCGGCGCTGACCAAGACGCCGGGATTGTCGCTGTTGCCTGTCGTCGCGCTCATCCTGCTTTGGCCGGCAGTCCGCCATCGTCTGTTGCCTGAGCGTGGAGACGAAGCAGACGACGGTACAAGGCGGGCGCCTGCCGCGTCTGGGATGTCGCGCGCGGTAAGCAACCTTATTGTCTGGTTCCTGATATTGGCGGCGTCGGCGATGCTTTTGCTTCCGGCGTTGTGGAGCGATCCGCGTCATGTGCTGGAGCTGGTTGTTGGTCTGAGCGGGCGTCTGGTCGGCATTCACGCCTATTCAGCGGGCGCGGCCGGTTCCGGCGTCGGGCTAACCGG
>CAYSMQ010000246.1:0-7651 GCA_964432035.1 uncultured Ardenticatenaceae bacterium | reverse complement strand
ACCAATGGCCGACGCCCACGGTGATGATCCTGCAGTACACAGAAGTGGGTCAATCAGTTGATGAAGCCACCGTCGTGTTCCCCGAGGCACGCGCCACGGGTGAACTCTACACGGCGCCGCCACAGTAGGGTAAGTTTGCAAGTAGGCAAATAGCCAGTTTGCAAGCAGGCAAGTCTGCAAGTGGCAAGTTTCCATACCTGCACACCTGCAGACTTGCACACCTGTCCACAGAGTGATTAAAAGGACAACGCTGAGATGGATTACTTCCTCTCTCTGCTGATATCAGGCTTGGTGTTAGGCATCATCTACGCGCTGATGGCGCTGGGTCTAACGCTGATTTTCTCTATCTTAAACGTCATCAATTTCGCCCATGGCGAGTTCTATATGCTCGGCGGGTACGCCTCTTACCTCATTCTGCAGATTTTCACCGGTTTGCACCCACTGCTAATTGTCCCTGTTTCCGGCGTACTCATTGGCGCCATCGGCATCCTATTTGAAATCTTCTTCTTACGACCGATGCACGACGAGCGCATTGCGCGACCGGCAGAGTACGCTGTGCTCGTCACGTTCGGGCTGTCCTTTTTCTTTCAAAATCTGGCGTTGGCAGCCTTTGGTCCCTTGCCTCACTCGCCGCCCTCATTCTTTGACGGTTCCGTGCAGCTAGGGCCCGTGCTCATCAGCGCCGACCGCCTCACCGCCAGCCTCATCTCCTTATTGTTGCTGGGCATCTTGCTGTTGCTCATCAACCGCACCTGGCTGGGTAAGGCTTTGCGCGCCGTGAGTCAGGACAAACAGGCGGCCGCCGTTGTGGGCATCAATCCCGACGTCATGAACACGGTTGCCTTTGGGCTCGGCGTGGGGCTCGCCGCTGTCGCCGGCGCCCTACTGGCGCCCGTTTTTTCCGTCACGCCAGATGTCGGCGCCGTCCCTGCCATTCGCTCCTATATCATCATCGTGCTCGGCGGTATGGGCTCCCTGCCCGGCAGTATCCTGGGCGGACTCGTCATCGGTCTGGTAGAGAGCTTCGGCGCCGGCTACTATCCCGATCCCAGTCGCGCCCTGAACTATAAAACGGCCTTTGGTCTGGTCATCTTTGCGCTCGTGCTTCTGTTCCGGCCGCGTGGCTTTTTCGGGAGGAAAGAGGCATGAACCAGAGTCGCACATTACTGAAACGGCCACAAGTGCTTGTGGCCATCGTCGCCGGCATCGTGGCCCTGCTCTTGCCGCTCTTCATCCAGTCCTATTGGCTTCACGTATTGGTGATTGCCTACTGGTACGCCATATTGGCCTCCAGCTGGGCCCTGCTTTCAGGCTACGGCGGTCAGTTCTCATTCGCGCACATGGCCTTCATGGCGCTTGGCGCCTATACGAGCGGTCTGGTGACCCTTGAACTGGAGCTGCCCATTGTCGCCGGCGTTGTGCTCGGCACACTGGTCGCAGGCGTGGCGGGTCTGATTATTGGCGGGCTTACTTTACGATTTAAGGCCGCCTATTTGGCGCTATTTACCATTGCCTTCTCCGAAATCCTGCGCACCGTTCTTCGCGCCGAAGCTCAAATCACGCGCGGCGACCGTGGCTTGCGCGTCCCCCCTCTGCTGGGAGACATCGTTTCGCGCGTGCCCGCCTACTACCTCATGCTAGGCCTACTCATCGCCAGCCTCATTTTCATGTATTGGCTGGCGCAGTCGCGGGTGGGCCTCTTTCTCCGCGCCATTCGCGAAGATGAGGAGGCGGCAGCGGCGCGAGGCGTGGATGTTGTGCGTTACAAGGTACTGACGTTCGTGCTTACCAGCATGCTCGCCGGTGTTGCGGGCGCGATCTTTGCTCACTACATCACGATCATCACGCCTAACATCATGGTTATCCCACAGATGGGGCTGGTCATTGCAATGGCTATCATCGGCGGCGTGGAGAGCCTGGCGGCGGCAGCCATCGGCGCCGTACTGATTCAGATTAGCCTGGAACTATTGCGCGAATTTGAGGCCTGGCGCCTTGTCATCTTCGGCGCCCTACTTGTACTCACGTTGCGTTTTGCCCGCGATGGACTGCTGGTCATGCTCTTTGAACGTATTTTCCGGTTAGGACCGCGGGCGCAGCTGCGACAAAGCCTGGAGGAGGAAAGGGGCGAGGCCGTGAAGGGTGAAGGGACCGAGGGCTGATCTGATGATCAAGGAGACTCCATGAAGCTTGAAATACGCGACGTCGTCAAACAGTTCGGCGGCATCACCGCCCTTAACGGCGTGTCGTTTCAACTAGAAGGGAACGAACTTGTAGGCCTCATCGGCCCCAACGGCTCCGGCAAATCGACGCTGGTCAACACTATTGGCGGTATTCATAGACCGACCGAGGGAGAAATCTGGCTCGACGGCGAAAGAATAAGCGGTATGAAACCACACCAGGTGGCGCGGCGCGGCATCGGCCGCACGTTTCAAGTGACGCGCGCCTTCCGTCGCATGACGGTTCTAGAAAACCTACTTGTACCGGGCATGGCCCTGGACCCGCGACGCGGCACGGCGGCCTGGATTGAGCGTGCGGAAGAAGTACTGCGTTTCTTGGCCATGATGCACCTGCGCGACGACTATGCCCGCAGCCTCTCCGGAGGGCAGCAAAAGCTACTGGAGTTGGGACAGGTGATGATGACGAACCCCGACCTGATCCTGCTCGACGAGCCCTTTGCCGGCGTTCATCCGCGCCTGATGGAGACGATTTTTGGCTTTATCAAAGCACTCCACCAAGAGGGAAAGTCGTTCATCATCGTCAGCCATGACATGGATTCAATCTTCACGCTAAGCGATCGCCTGGTTGTCTTGAGCTATGGCGACATTATCGCCGATGGTGATCCGCAAGTCGTCAAGCACGACGACGCTGTAATAAAGGCCTACTTAGGTGAGGAAGAGGAGGAAGCCCTTGCTTGACGTAAACGACCTGCACGTCGGCTACTATAAGGACCTCAATATTCTCCAGGGAGTCAATATGCGCGCCCGCGAGGGCCAGATTACAGCCGTTTTAGGCGCCAACGGTGTCGGGAAATCGACGCTGCTAAAGGCCATCTATGGCTTCATCAAACCGCAACAGGGCACGATCACAGTCGGCGGCAAAGACATCACACACCTGTCATCACACGAATTGGTTCATCACGGCGTATCCTACATCCCGCAACGGCAAAGCGTTTTTCCGTTCATGACTGTCGAAGAAAACCTGGAGCTGGGCGCTTGGTCCTTCCGTGACGACCGGGGACAGGTGGAGCAGCGGCTGGAGGAAAATTACGAGCGCTTTCCCATTCTCTGGGAGCGACGGCGTTCGCCTGCCGGCGAGCTTTCGGGCGGCATGCAACGGATGGTGGAATTGGGCCGCGTGATGATGACCCGTCCCGATCTGATCCTCGTCGACGAGCCCACCGCCGGCCTTGCCGTCATGTTGGCCAACGAGATTTACCAGCTTCTGGTGAAGCTCAAGGACGAAGGCATTACCGTGCTCCTGGTGGACCAAAACATCCGGCAGGCGATCAAGATCGCCGACTACGTTTACGTGCTCGAGCTAGGCCGCAACCGCCACGAGGGGCCTCGCGAAGAGTTTGACGACCTGAAGAAAGCGTTGTGGCTCTAGATAACTAATTCGCGGCGTCTATATGTCCTGTTAGAATCGATGCCGTTCGTTCATCTGGAGGTGCGCACGTATGGCTGAGACCGTCATCATCACGGGAGCTAATCGCGGAATTGGGTATGAGACGGCGTTGGCGTTAGCATATGACCCATCGCGTGCCATTGTGCTCGCAGGGCGCGATCTGGACGCCCTGAGTGAAGCAGCGGAGCACATACGATCCGTCACGGGCAACGAGCAACTGACGCCCATGGAGATCGACCTGGCTTCCCTGTCTTCCGTGCGCTCCTTTGCCGCCGCCGTCGGACAACGTGACCTGCCTCCACTCTCAACAATCATCTGTAATGCCGCTATTTCCCAGCCCCCGGCGGGCAGCCGCTCGGCCGAAGGGTACGAGCTGACATTTGCCGTAAACCATCTGGGCCATTTTCTGCTCGTCCATCTCTTGCTGGACTCTCTGCAGCCGCCGGCACGCATTCTGTTCGTGAGCAGCGCCAGGCACGATGCGGCGCGCAGCGACGGACCCATGCGTCCGCCACGCTACGTTAAAGCTGAATGGTTGGCATTCCCGGAGCGGGATCCGGCGTATGGCGAGAACGGAGACGTTTACGCCACGACCAAACTGTGTAACGTGCTCACTACCTATGAGTTTCACCGGCGTTTGCAGGAGAGCGACATAAGCACCCCCGACCGGCCCATAACGGCCAACGCCTTCGATCCCGGTCTCGTCGCCGGAACGGGTCTCGGTCGCACTGCAACCGGCTTCACGCGCCTCATATGGTACCGAATCTTACCCTGGATTAGCCGCGTCATGGGCTTCGGTCGCAGCGCAAAACAGGCCGGGGAAGACCTTGCCTATCTGGCTACCGCGCCGGAACTGAGCGATGTAAGCGGCAAGTATTTCAGTGGGCGCGAGATGACCGAAAGCTCGGCCGAGTCATATGACAGGGAAAAGGCCGCCGATCTGTGGCAAACGAGCGTCGAATTGTGTGATTTGGACGCCGGCGAGACGCCCTTGCTCTAGACAGTCGGCAGTAAGGTAACTGCGCCACAAGCAAAAGGGGCGGTCCGTGGAGGAACCGCCCCTCAAGTTACTCATTCAGGACCGGTTAGGGTCTGAATATGGCGGGGAGGTAATTGTACCATTCGTCAATGACCGTCAAGTCTACCGGTACTGATCTAACAGGCTCGTCGAAGGCATTACTGGAAAGACAAAGTCTCGCTTCGTAGCCTCCGGCAGTTAAGCCCGTCGCATCATACGACACGGTGACCTCGCTCGATGATCCACCCAGCGTCGTGCCGTTATCCGGCGAAACGCTCAACCAGGGTACGTCACTGTTATTGGTGCAAGGTAGGAAGTCGTCGCCGACGTCGCCGGTGACGTTCATAACCACGTGCACGCCGGGGAAGCCTATCGTTTCGACAGGGGTTGGTTCCGAGATGCCACAGGCTATCCCGACCAGATAGCTGGGCGACGTTTCGCCGGCAGCGTTGGAGCCGATAAGGAAACCGGCCGTGACATTGTCGGCCGGGACGTAAACTTCGACCACAAGCACCTCACCGGGCGCTACCGTTCCGGTCACCGGCACCGTCACCTTGGTCAGCGCCTGATCGACAATCGTCGTGTCCGCCGTGCCGATCTGCGTCAGGTTGGCGTAGACGAATTCGCCGTCCAGCGTATAGAGGTTCACGGTCGCCGGTTGTTCGCCACCGGGGCCGACGGCCACCTGCACGCCAAACTCGACTTCGGTCACCTCAAACGTGCTGGTGATGTCAAAGTCATTGGCCAGATCGAAAACGCGTAGATAGCTGTTTCCGGGCGCGGCCGGGCACCACACCGAGTTGTCGTCCACAATATCCTGCAAGGCCGAATGCGTGATGGTCGCCTCGCCTGGCGGAACTGCGGATGACGCGTGGTCCACTTGCGGAGCACTCTGGCCCTCGCTGCTGAGCGTTGTCTCCGTTGAGAGCTGTGCAGCGGCGTCTGACAGATCGCCGTGCGAAGCAGTCTCCACCGTCACGTTTCCACGGGCGCTTAACATCACAGAGGACGGAACCTCCTCCTCGATTGACCACTCAAGGTCACTCTCGCCGACGTTGTGGATAGTCAGCGTGTCGCCGGCCGTCTGGTCGACGGCCACTGTTTCTTCGAGCGCGGTGGGATTGGCCTCGATGGCCGCCGGCGCCAGTTCCGCCGAGCAAGAGTAGACCTGTACGTCGTCAACGTACCAGCCGATCAGACCGTTACAGCCGTCGACGCCGAAGTCGAAGCGGAACTGCACCTCCTCTCCGGGCTCAGCAATGCCACTCAGATTGACCTGTGACTGGCCCCAGGAACCGCTAACGTCTCCTCCGTCGCTGCCGGTGAAGGCAGGCTCGCCGGCCAGCGGGTTTGTATTGCCCGCGCTGACGGGGTTGAGGCTTGTATTGTAGAGGTTGAACTCATACGCAGAAGGAGGCAACAAGTACCAGTCGCCGCCGTTAACGCTGATCTTCACGTTACCGCCGTCCCAACCCAGCTCGGTTGCAACCCAGTGGTCGAAGGCTACGCGCGGCACGCCGGCGCCGTCGGGAACAGTGATGACGGGGCTGTCCAGATAGACGGCGCCCGACTCGTCGTCGTCGGCGCAGTTACCGACAATCAAATCCGCAGCAAAGGCCGCGTAAGTCCCGTTGGCGCCGTCGGGCAAGCCACCGACGACGTCCCAGTTGGGTGTATCGAACGTCGGCGGGTTAGCCACGTCGTGCGTGCCCACGGTCCAACCGGCGGGAAGCGAGCCGCTTTCCCAATCCTCGGAGAAGATAGTTTCGACATCGCCCAGCCCTTCACACAGCGCCGGCTCATCCTTCTCCAACAGCGGTTCGAACTCACAGAAGGCTGGCTCAGTGCGGAATTCTACGGCGGCAATGGCGTCCGCCACTTCCTGGCAGTCAGCGGCGCTGATCATCTCGCCCGACATCCCGGGATCCGTGTCACTTGTGCTCAGCGCCGGCAGATTTTCACCTGTCAGGTTGGAACACGCCGCATCCAACGCGTCGGCGTGGTCCACAAAGTTGCTGGAAGGCGTCAGTAGGTTCTGCGCTTCCCAATGGATGTGCGCGGCTTTGGTCAGACCGATGCCGGTGATAGTTTGGCTGTTGTACGTTCCGCCGTCTACCATCAAGGCAAAGGCGTGGTTGGGCACACCAGAATTAGTATGCACGCCGCCGCCATCATTTGTACTGCAGACGTACTGGTCCGTGTCAGTCACCTTGCCCGGATCGCCGAAGCAGGTTGGGTCCCACATGTCGCGAATGGCGTTGCCGCTGCCCGTGGGAATATTGTCGAAGGCCGGATCGTCTTCGCCGGATAACCAGCGCACCGTGTCGGTGGTGGGATTACCGGGGAAGTTTGCGCCCTCGGCATTGGACGAGCAGTAGCCCGCGTCGCGCACCGTGTCAGGGGCATCCAGACCGCGTCCGTTCAACAGGTCCACGGTCTCGCCCCAGATGTCAGAATATGACTCGTTTAGCGCACCCGATTGCCACTGGTAGATTAACCCATTGGTGTACTCGGTGTAGGCGTGGCCCCACTCGTGAGCCACAGTGTCATCGCCGGTTACATCGTTGCAGTAGTTGGTGCTGGTGCCGTTCCAGTTGGCGTTGGGGCAACTGATGCCAGGATCGTTGTTCACCGTGCGCATCATGGCGCCCGCCCCGTCATACGAGTCGCGGTTGGCCATACTCTCAAACAGATTGTATGTCTCGGCAGCGCCATCTATTTCGTCCTGCCATGCTGCAACCTGGTCCGCGTCGCCGCCGGCCCAACCTGCCGGAATGGGATCGTCGTCGCCTTCCTGCCACACCACGTTGGACAACGACGTTTCAGACACTTCGCGGTCCAGGTCGTTGTAAATGCCCGTTATCTGCTCCACGATGGCGCCCGAATGCGCGTCTACATACACAAACTCGCGTACGGTGACGTCCGGGTTCGCAACTTCCACTTCGTACACCAGTCGCACGTCGCCGGCAACGCGCTGCACCAATCCCTCGCGGAACAGATAGAGGTCAC
>CAYSMQ010000245.1:1118-7656 GCA_964432035.1 uncultured Ardenticatenaceae bacterium | reverse complement strand
GAAGAGCGCCGAACACGCGCTGACGATTAAACGTGCGATGCGGCCGCTCATATCCGCCGTCTAGATCTATTCGCCGGTGAGAAGAACGGAAACCGTATCCCCGTCGGCCGTCAGGTTTACCGTAACGTCCGGCATGCCTTCTGCCTGGTAGGTCAGGATGGCCGTTCCTTCGCCGATGAACTGTTCGTCGCCGATCTCATAACCCAGCGCAGCCATTTCTTCATGATAGAAAGTAACAACATCTTCAAGCGGTGCGTTGACCGAGTAAGTGGTCAAACCGGCAATTGTCGCCAGCTCGTTTGCGCCCTCCATGACCGGATAATCTGCAGACCCTTCCGTACACTCGGTTGGCGGTTCTATGGTGATAGGCTGATCCACTTCCAGGACGTTGTATTCGAAATGGATAGTGCCTTCGCCTCCACCATCAAGCACGTCCGGCGCGCCAACGCCGTCAAAAACCAGTCTCACCACATGCCCGAATTCCTGCGAAATATAGACGTCGCCGCTGACTTCCTGTAGCTCGTCGCTGCCTTCACTCAAGTTACTTTCATCAAAACGGAAGTGGTCGGTGAGCAGGCCGTTTACGGTTTCCTCACCTACGAATTCGGCCCCTTCCAGTTCGCCCATGACTTCATCAGAATCCAAGACATCGTCAAACTCCCCGACGATTTCTGGACCGGCGCCGCCTGAAATGCAGCCCAGGCCGGGAATCACCGAGTAAGACGTGTCCTCTACTTCAATAAACGAGAAGCTTGCACCGTCGATCAACCCTTCCACGTCTTCGGCAAAGCCGCCCGACATCGCGATCTCAACAGAAGAGGCTCTGGGGTCGACCACGCGCGCCATATTCATGGTCATCGTGCCCGATTGCGACGAGTCGTTGCTGTTTTCAAAGCGCATGTCTACCTGGCTTCGATAACTATTGAACTGCTCCAACGGATCATTCAGCGACCCAATTCCCGGAAATGCAGGCTCATCTCCGCCGGACTCCTCTTGTACCTCCCCCTCCGATTCTGGCGTTGCTGCAAGGGCCGCCACCGTGGGCACGTCGTCCGTACTCTCTACCGCTTCCTCCTCACCTTCCAATCCATCGCCCGTAACCAAATTACATGCCAGCGCCGGCAAGCTAAGCAAAAGCATCAAGAAAAGCAACCGGCGCACAACGTTTCTATTCATATGAGTGACTCCTAGACCGTCATTCAAGCAACATTGTTAAGATAGAGAAAAAGCGCGAAGCACCGCCAAGTGCTTCACGCGAAAGACGATTAGATGGACGCCGGCGAAAGATCCGTCAGACGCGCCAGCTTATGAAAGCGTATAGCTCTCGCCGACCGCAAGCACAACCGGCTCGGCATCCGTTTTAGCGCGTACATCCTTCTCCCAGGCGCCGGCATCTTGGGCAACCAGGGGCCACGTATCATAATGGCCTGGAATCACGACCTTGGGCTGCAAAAACTCAATCGCCCGTAACGAGGACTGCGCATTCATAGTAAAATTATCGCCAATAGGAAGCACCGCCAGGTCAATGCCCACCTCGCCGATTAGCTTCATATCCGAGAAAACAGCCGTGTCGCCGGCGAAGTAAACCCGCTTGTCTTCGGCATGGACCAGAAAGCCACCCGGATTTCCACCGTAGGCGCCGTCGGGAAGTCCTGAGCTATGCAATGCCAACGTCATCTCCACACGTCCAAAATCGAACGGGTAACCACCGCCGAAATTCATGCCATGCGTGTTTTCATGGCCCTGGGCATTAAGCCAGTTGCATATCTCGAAATTTGAAATTACCAGGGCGCCGGTGCGTGTGGCCAACGCCATCGTATCCGAGATATGATCGCCGTGCCCATGCGTTTGTAGAATGAAATCGGCTTCAACTTCATCGACCGTCACCGGAGCCACCGGGTTGTCGGGCGCGAAAAACGGATCGACGACGATCTTATGTTCGCCAACGTTTAAGCCATACGTTCCATGACCATACCATTTAACCGAAACCGACATCGCGTACCTCCAAGACAACTGTAAACGGGTTACAGGAAGCGCTCAATCACGGAGCATTTCCCTCTGAAGCAGACCGAACAAAATCAAGTATAACCGCCTGCATAGGCGCGTCAAACAAAAGAGCGCAGGCAATACCTGCGCTCCTAATGAAATCCGTTGGGGTGGTTCGTAAACCGCCCGCTGACCTTTCGCCTACGGGAAGCTAAAGACCAAGACGAGATGCCGCCTGGCGGCATAGGCTCGCACCGCCTGCCTGTAGCCACTCCTGAACTGTGGCGCTCTGAGCTTCTCCCGATTGGATGTCGCTATATATGCCCGTGCTCCAGACATAATACCGTTGCGTTTCGTGGGCCCACTGATCCCAGCTCGACCCAGCAGCCACGTGTCCGCCGTTGTAGCCGGCAAAGGCCCGGCCGATGTCGCCTCCTGTCTGGTTCAGGCGCTCGACAAAGTAATTCAAACCACGGCGCGCATTCGTGTTCGGGTCAAGCGTGTTTTCACCCGCGGCAAAGTGGAACGGCATGACCTGAAACAGACCTTGGGCGCCGGCAACAGACACAGCGTGCGGATCACCGCAAGACTCGATCTGCATGATAATCGCCACCAGATTCGGATCCAGGCCAAATTCTTCCGCCCACGCCAATATCTGCGGCTCCCAATGGCGCACCTCGGGTGTAAAGACAGCCGCCAGCTGTCCGCCGCTAGGTCCGGCGGGAACGGGATTGGCAGTAACTTCGCCGCCTTCCTCAGTCGCCTCTTGTGACGCCGTCGTATTGTTCAAGACGTTTGGTGAGCTTCGAATCAGGGTCGGACGTAGCGAGACCAGCATGGGAACGATCAGAAGGAGAACGGTTGCCAGGATGAGCATCATTCGCCGTCGAACAACCTCCTGATTTACCTGCCTTTCGGGAAATAGCGGCGTTTCTATCTGAATCTGCGGATATTCGCTGTAGTATTGATCGTAGTAGGCCATTGGCGTCCCTTACGTTAGTTGCGTCCCCTCGAACGAGCCTGCATTCCGTTGATGCCGGGCATGGGTGGACGCTGTTTCACGCGCCCGTTTGTGCGCGAGCGGCGTGTCACTTTAGACGGTTCAGCCTCTTCTCGCTCGCCTCGAGCAGCGGAAGCCGGCCTTTCATCATTCCGAGATACTGCGGGCCGCGATACCGCTGGCGCCTCGGCACGGTTGCTGGCGTCTTCGCCCGCGCGATCCCCTTCTGACCTGGAACGGCGATTCAGGAATTCAGGTAGCTCGTCGCTAACGTGGGGCAAGCCGGAGCGTGATACCAAGGTCGGTCGCAAACTGCTCGCCGCTTCTTGCTGGCGATGGGCCAAACGTGCATTGACGGTCGTGGCCCCACGAACCGACCGCCGTGCGCCGTTTGCCTGGGTCGCACTGTCCTCGCTGCCCGAAAAAAGCAGATGGTTGCCCGTCGCCGTCAGAGCCCCGATAAACAGAATTCGAGTAAGCCACACCAGCGTGGCTACGAAAATGGGAACAACTTGCAGCAGTTGAGCGCGACTCAACACCTCATTGCCAAACTCATGGTTTAGTAGCGTCAGCGAGACAGCCCACCACGTCATAATGGCGTTCATCGTAGCGCCTAGCAACCAGGCCCCCATCAGATACCAAACCTCTTTCGGCTGCTCCCCGTCAATATCAGGCGTGAACATACGCACGAGTCCCGCGAAGTCGATGGCGCAAAAAGCGATTGCTAGAATCGCTGCCCAGCGCATCCCAAGAAATGACACGGGACCGAGTAAATTCGACAGCGCGTACCTTGTCGTGTCGAAGTTGAATATCTCGAACGCCAGTAGCGCCACCAGAAGTATCAGCGCGATCGCCGTCCGCCGCGGAAACCGCAGACTGCTTGTGCCCAGCCTCTCCACCAATTCCGAACCGGGCGTGCCGTAGAGTACGTTTTGCTTGATCATCTTTCGCCTCCTGCAACTGGACCTTTATTTGGGATCAGACATTGCGCTTGAGCAGTGCAATGTTACGACTCGCGCCCTATACCTCGCGGCCACCAGGCTGGCAGACCTTTTAGAGGGGCGGAGCCGGCGAGGGTCGCTGCTCGCCGGCCCCGCAGATGGGAGGGTATAGAACACTTGTTCTAATCACGAGAATAGCACAAGTGTTCTGTACTGTCAAGGATTTTATCACTTTTTCCTAGGAGATGCAGCTCGCCGCACTTTCGCGCTCAGGCCAGGTGTGACTTTACGGCTTGACCCACCGAGTACGGGATTCCTGGAATCGACGCGATCTCCTCCGCCGTCGCCTTACGTATGTCGTCCAGGGTTCCAAAGTGATCCAACAAGATCTTGCGCCGGGCGGGACCGATGCCGGGAATGGAATCGAGTATTGAAGCGGTTCCCGCGCGAACCCGGCGGCGGCGGTGGCTCTGATTTGCGAAGCGATGTGCCTCGTCGCGCACCCGCTGCACCAAGTACAACGCCTCCGAGCGCTCCGGTAATTGTATCGGCGCCACCTTACCAGGCCTGAACAATACTTCATCTTGTTTTGCCAGAGCAGCCAGTGGCACTTCACCCTCGAGTTCAAACGACGCCAGCACTTCTTTGGCTATTGACAGCTGCCCTTTGCCGCCATCCACGATCAAGAGGTCGGGCAGCAGGGCCCACGCCGTCTCCTTGCGAATCTTGCCGATCTGGCTAGGGTCGGTAAGCTCGCCCGCATTGCTGGCCTCGTAGCGGCGGAAACGGCGTTCCAGCACTTCGCGCATTGCGCCGTAATCGTCGTTGCCAACCGTCTTTACATTGAAACGCCGGTAGTCACTCTTGCGCGGCACGCCGTGCACAAAGACAACCATACTGCCCACCGTCTGCGTGCCCTGCGTGTGGCTGATGTCATAGCACTCGATGCGCGCCGGCGCTGCAGGCAAATTGAGCGCGTCTTGCAGCTCGCTCATTGCTTCAACGTGGCGCGACCGATCCACTGCCCACTGCTGCCGCAGCGTCGCCAGGGTATCCTGGGCATTATTCGCCGCCATTTCTACCAGTCGTTTCTTCTTGCCGCGGCGCGGCACTTTGATGGTAACTTTCTGACCCCGCTTCTGTTGCAGCCACTGTTCGATGATGCGCGCTTCGTCCACCTCGTCAGGCAGCAGAACCTCTTTTGGAATGTGCGCAGCTTCATCGTAGAATTGCGTGACAAACTCCTGCAAGACGGCAGCGTCTTCCTCATCTTCCGTCCCTTCCAATAAGAAGTATTCGCGTCCGATAAGCTTGCCGTGACGAATAAAGAATACCTGCACGCAAGCGTCTCCCTGCTCTCGGGCAAAGGCAATGACGTCCTGGTCTGTGTTAGCCGCAGCAATCACCTTTTGTTTGGCCACGACCTTGTCGATGGCCTGCAGCTGGTCCCGATACTGCGCCGCTTCTTCAAATTGCAGGTTAGCTGACGCTTCGGCCATCTTGTTTTCAATGTCACGGATAATGTGCTCCGAACGGCCTTCCAGGAAATCCATCAATCCCTGGATCATCTCCCGGTACTCGTCCTTGCTAACGGCGCCGATGCACGGCGCGTTACACAGCTTGATGTCGTAATAGAGGCAGGCCCGTTTGTCTTCGCCCGTGATAGTGCGATCGCAGGTTAGATAGGGGAATATCTTGCGCAAGAGGTCCAGCGTCTGGTGCACCGCCCAGGCGGATGTGTAAGGTCCAAAATACCGGGACCCATCACGCACCATGCGCCGCGTGACGGTCACTTTGGGATATGGATCGGCCCAGTGCACCTTTATATACGGATAACGTTTATCGTCCTTGAGACGCACGTTGTAGTGAGGCCGATGCTTCTTGATCAGCGTCATCTCCAACAGAAGCGCCTCAAGCTCTGAATCCGTGGTGATAATCTCCACGTCAGCGATTTTCTTCCGTAGATGCCGCGTCTTGTAGGAATCGACATTTGGCGTGAAGTAGGAGCGCACACGTGAGCGCAGGTTCACCGCTTTGCCGATATACAGGATCTTGCCGTTCTCGTCCTTGTGTAAATAAACGCCGGGCCGCGGCGGCAACTTCTGAACGATCTCTTGAATGCGTTCGGGTGGTGTGTATGCCATACTCTCGTAAATGATACGATTATCTCATCGTTATGTCTATAATAGCACCGGTTAATTAGTGACGTGTAATCACATTACGGCCTTATGTTACAATTCGCACGTGGATTTGTCATTTGAGTTAGACCGAAGTGCCACAGAGCCGCTGTACAAACAACTGTACCGGCAGCTCCGACGGCAGATATTAGATGGGGTCATGGAGCCGGGCGCCCGCCTTCCCTCAACCCGCGGCTTGGCCAAGTCGCTGTCCGTCGGGCGCATTACTGTCACGCAGGCCTACGACCAGTTGCAAGCCGAGGGTTTTGTCGTGCGCCGGCGGGGCGCCGGCACGTTCGTGCGTGAGGCTCTGCCCCTGCCCCCCGATTCTGACGCCGTTCAGTCAGCGCAACCAGCCACACCGGTCACGCTTGCCGCCTGGGGACGACGCGTCATGCAATTGGAGCGCAAACCCGAGCGAGAAGCGGCCGATG
>CAYSMQ010000245.1:0-1108 GCA_964432035.1 uncultured Ardenticatenaceae bacterium | reverse complement strand
TCCCGATATGGATCCGCGGCCGGGTTCCGTCCCCTACGCGAAGCAATCTCCGACTATTTGGCCCGCTTGCGCGGTGTGCACTGCCAACCGCAAGAGGTCGTCATCGTCAACGGAGCGCAACAGGCTCTGGACATAATCAGCCGTCTGACGCTCAAAGAAGGCGATGAGGTTCTGGTGGAGACGCCTGGATATATCGACGCCTTTGCCATCTTTAAGACGCACGGCGCGCGACTTTTGGGTCTCAACGTCGATCATAATGGATTCCCTGTCGAACATATTCCCGCGGGATCCCGGGCGCGCCTTGCATTTGTCACACCCGCCAACCAGTTCCCCCCCCGTGGGGCGATGCCTGCCAGACGCCGGCTTTCGCTCCTGGCCTGGGCCCGCAGCGCCCGGGCGCTGATCGTCGAAGATGACTATGACGGTCCCCTACGCTATGAGGGGCAGCCGCTGGCAGCCTTGCAGGGGCTAGACGACGGCGGGAACGTCATTTATCTGGGCACCTTCTCCAAAGTACTTTTCCCCGCGCTACGCCTGGGCTACGTGGTCCTGCCGCCGGCCCTGTTGCAGACCTTTCTTAAAGCCAAAGCCATCGTCGATCGCGGCGCACCTACATTGACTCAGGCCGCCGTTGCCGACTTCATTACCGAAGGCCACTTCGAACGCCATCTGCGCCGGCTGCGCAAAGAGTATGGGCAGCATCGCCGGATTCTCGTGGCGGCAATTGAAAGGTACCTGGGCGACAGGGTCACATTTGCGCCAGAACCGGCCGGTCTGCACGTGATGCTCTATCTTCACGACGGGCTGAACGAGCGAGATCTTGTCGCCCGCGCCGCCAGTCAGGGCGTTCGCGTCTACGAGGGCGCCCCTTATCATCTGCAAAAGCCGGCGCCGCCGTCGATCCTCCTCGGCTTCAGCGGGCTCCCGCCGGAACAAATCGAGGAAGGGGTGCGACGTCTGGGGGAAGCGCTGCACGGCGCTCGCGATTGATCTGGCGCTCCTATGCATCAGGCAACAAAAAAGGGCCTTTCCAATCTGAGAAAAGGCCCTGCAGTCGGGGCGGCCGGATTCGAACCGACGACCTCACCGACCCGAACGGTGCGCGCTA
>CAYSMQ010000244.1:0-7669 GCA_964432035.1 uncultured Ardenticatenaceae bacterium | reverse complement strand
AGATCGCGACGCCAGTAGATCCATCTGGCGTTACCGTACTTCTGGTGGCGATTGAGCGGTAAGGGGCATCCGATGGCGTCACAGTACATGGTGTAGAGCAGCTCGACGCCGCCGGCTTCGGCGATAGCCGAACGTCCTGTCGGCCGGCCGATGTTGGGCTCAATAATATAGTGCTTACCGGTGCGCGGATCTCGCTTCATTTCGAGATAGCCGAGGCCCCGGTATTTCACTCCCTTGAAAAGCTTGAGGCTCGTTTCTAAGACAACATCATTGCGCACCTCCTCGCCCAGACAACTGGTTCCAGTTTCCGGCGGCCATTGACGAATCTTACGTGCGATAAAAGTCACAAGTGGTTTTGAATCGGCGTTGAAGTAACAGTTGCAGGAATAGAGATCGGCGTCGACGCCCTCGATCCATTCTTGAACCATCAGCACGTCTGCCCACGCAGAACAAGTTTCATACAGCGCGAGTAGTTCGGCCTTATCTGCTGCCTTGTACACCTTTCCCGTCGCATTTTCTTCCCAACGCGCCGACTTGATGGGCGGTTTTAAGATACAGGGATAGGTCAGCTTGCCCGCTGCTTCTTTTGCCTGTTGCCGGTTGCGCAGCAGAAACGTGGCGGGAACAGGGAGCCCGGCTTCCTGGGCATAAAGTGTGAAGCCGACCTTATCCATCAACATTTCCACAACGCCTGCGTCGGGCAATTGAATGTGGTACCACTCTTGCAATCGCGCCCGGTTGCGCGAGATGAGCAGGACGCTCATATCTGTACAGGGGAAGAGCACACCCTTCTGTTCGAGCGTAGGCCCCAACTGCTCTAGTTTCTGGATCATGGCCTGGGACGCCGTGTCGGCGAACAAGATGTCGCGACAGACCTTTGTGCGGCAGCAGAAGTGCTCCGGATTTGTCGCCAGGCCGATAACCGGCACGTCTCGCGCGGCTAGAATACGCGCCGTCTGTAGACCGGTAATACAGTCCAGTCCCACTACGATGGCCGGCGGAGATGTAGAAGTCCTATCCATTCGTGCCAATCACTGTTTTCATCAGATTTGATGTTTCAAGAAATCGGATGTCTTCAAAGACATCCGATTTCTTCGCGGTGGCTGAATCGCTAATCCGCGCCCTTTTCTCCGTTGCGCTCAACCACTGCCGCTGTGCTTCTCGCCGGCTGCCCATCTTTTTGTGGCAGATAGACCTTTTCGGCCTCCTTTAGCTCGCCGGCGTTCTGCAGGCGGAAGATCTCTTTGACCGAGACAACTTCCCCTTCTACCGGTTTCAAGGACCGCGCTTCGTATATGGTGCGGGCCGTTTCTTGCATGGCCGTGATGCTGGAACGCAAGAGGTGATTGGCCCAGATGACCAGGCTGACGCCCGCATCTTCGAACACCTTTGTCGGTGTGTCGTAATACATCGTAGGAACGACCACCACAGGACACGTGTCTTGCCACTCATTCATGAAGGCCAGAATCTGATCGGCCGTTGCTATCTTGCTGTGCATGAGGATGGCGTCGGCGCCGGCCTGGTGGTAAGCCTCGGCGCGGCACAGCGCTTCTTCAAGTCCCCAGCCGGCGATAAAAGCTTCGACGCGGGCCACGACACAGAAGTCGGGATCCTCTTGGGTGTCTTTGGCGGCCTTAATCTTGCCCACGAACTCGTCGATGTCGGCCAGTGGCTGTTGCTCGCCCCCGATGAACGAATTGGTCTTGGGGAACAGCTTGTCTTCGATGCACATGGCAGCGACGTTGCGCTGCTCCAGTTTGCGCACCAGGCGCCGCACGTTGTTGAAATTACCGTACCCTGTGTCGGCGTCTAAGAGGATAGGGATCGACGTGGCGTCGCTCATAAACTCCACGACTTCCAAAACCTGAGTCCAGCTCGCTTCGTTGTTGTCGCGAACGCCCATGGCGGCGGAAATGGAAAGCCCGCTGCCCCAGATGCCTTTGAAGCCTGCTTCCTCGACGATCTTGGCGCTGAGCCCGCTGTGTGCTTCCAGGATGAATTCGACCTGGTCTGACTGTAAGAGATTCTTGAATTGCGTTGTTTTCTTCATAATGATGCCTCTTCTTTGCTCAAGAAATCGGATATCTTTGATAACATCCGGTTTCTCATGAGCTAGCGTACCTTTTACGTTTCAATGACGACGCCCTGAAGATTGCCGTTTACGTGTGGCTGCAGCGCTTCGCCGGCAGCGAATCGTGTGACCGTCTCCATGATGATGTCGCCAATTTCACTCTGCGAGTCGTAGGTGCCGGCGCCAATATGCGGCGTCAACACGACGTTGGGCAGTGCGGCAAGCGGTGAAATCTTCCCTTCCCCTTCCTGCTCGTGCACGTCTAGCGCAGCGCCGCGCAGATGGGAATCGACGAGCGCCTTATAGAGCGCGGCTTCGTCTACGACCCCGCCGCGAGCCATGTTGACCAGGTAAGCGCCAGGCTTCATGCGCGCCAGCGCATCGGCGTCGATCAGGCGGTATGTGCTCTCTTTGAGCGGCACGTGCAGAGAAAGAAAATCGGCGGTAGCAAGCACTTCGTCGAAGTCAGTCAGACGGATACCCTTGGCGGAAAGCCGTTCGGCAATGGCAGGCGTGGGACGTTCTACGCATCCGATGACATTCATGCCCCAGGCCACACCCAGCTCGCCTGTCTTGGAGCCGATGTTACCGGCGCCGACGATGCCCAGTGTCTTTCCTCGCAGCTGATAACCGGTCATTTCGTGCTTTGTCCAGCGACCCTGGCGCAGCAAACGGTCCGACCGTAGGATATTGCGGGCCAGAACGAGCATGAGACCAAAGGTCATCTCAGCCACGGCTTTAGCACCAGGACCCGGCACTCTCACCAGATGAATGCCCTGATCTTGCACGTAGTCCAGGTCAATGTTATCCACGCCGGAACCGCCGCGAATGAGCAGCCGCAAGTCGGGCGCGCATTCCATCACCTCGGCCGTAATCTGAACACCACTACGGAAGATGATCGCTTCGCGATCGACGATCTTGGCCTGCAATACTTCCTTGCTGCCATTGAAGGCACAAATAACGTCATGCTGCACCTTGAGTTTATCGAGTGTTTCGCTGTGGATTGGGGTGGCAACAAGAATTTTCATATTGATCTCCTATCAAATCGTTACAAAGTGAATTGCGTACACAAAAGTGTTGTCTATCGAAGAGAATCTCCCCTCAGTCTGATTGGCAGCTTTCCCTGCTCTGTCATCCGCTTGGAGGCAACGTCGCCTTTAAAATGCGCGCCCGCAGATCGGGGAGCGTGGCACGCGGACCAATGTTAATACGTTTCAATTGCATCCTGTCGGCGCTCTGCATATCGTTGACGCCTTTTGCTGTGGTGAAAGCAGCCTTGATGCCAGCGTCTTCAAGGGCCTCGATAACAGTGTTGTCAAAGCGTCCATCAGGATAGGCGAAGATGGGCGGCGTTGAGCCAATTTCTCGTTTAATGTCTTGCATCGACCCCACTACTTCTTCCTCGATCTCTTCTGCTGTGAGCTGGTCTAGAAACTGGTGATAACGTGTGTGCGGGGCCAGTGTGACGCCCTCTTCCGCCAGCTCTCGCAGCGCGTCCCAGCCTAATACCCGGTGCGGCGTCGGTGGGGCGTCGAGTTCGCTGCAAATCTTATCTGTCCAGGAAAGCAGGTCGCTGTAGGGCAGTTTCTTAATATAATCCCGGACTTTCCGGTAGGCCTTTTGCCGCCGGCCGGGCGTGCTCAGCGAAAGACGACCGGCGGGCGTCTCCAGCGTATCGCGCCGCGGCGTCTGTTCAAACGCGTGTTGTAGACGATCCCACCAGAATATACGGTTCGGATTGTCGGGAAATGCCGTGGGCACAAAGAGCAGCGCCGGGAGTCCGTATCGCTTCATAATAGGCCACGCACAGTCGGCAAAATCCTGGTACGCGTCATCAAATGTAACGACCAACGCACCCGGCGGAAGTTTGCGGTGTTGGCCAATGGCCTGCAGCAGGTCAGCCGCCGAAATGACATTATACTCTTCAGAAAGGTAAGCCATCTGCTCGTCAAAATGATGCCCGTCCAAGATACGATGGTAGGTCAACACATGTAGAACCCCGGCGCGCCGCTCAATGCCCCGCTCCATTAGCTTCAAGAGCTGAGATCCTAGAGAACTGTGGACGACGTGATTTAACATTCCGTTAACCATTACTTAAAAGTAACATTCTGATCTTGCAAAAAAGCTTACGGCCAAGCCTGAGAGGAATAATGGCGCCAGGCCCAGGATCACGAAGCGACAGCACATCGTAGCGCAGGCGCAAGGTCAGCAACCTGCCGAGGACGGGAAGGAGTTCGCGACGGGCCGGAAACGGCAAGAATTCGTAGCTTCGTTTGCCAAACATCACCTGCAACAACCAAAGCAAGAGCATCTCGATGTCGGCAGCCTGTACGCCGACGGTGTAGTCTGTATGAGGGTTACCAGGTCGATTTTTAGCAGGCTGCTCATAAAGTGCGCTCAGCCGGCCGGGAAAATCCATGCCACTGGCCGTCGCAAGCGGCAGCGATCCCCACACGCGCCCGTTGATTTCCATTAGCTTCGCACCTTGCTCGCTGACCTTGAATTCAATCATCAGCAAGCCGGTCCATTCCAGGTCTTCCGTGAGTCGTTGCGCGTACTCATAGAGCTGGGGGTCGAGATCAACGCTCTGGCGAAGAGCACTGGCCCCGCCCTGGACCGGAATCTCGCATATGCGGCGATGCTGAAAAACGACCAGCGGCTGCCCCTTCCAGGCCAGCAGCTCTACACCGTGACCTACGCCACGATAGTATTCCTGTAACAGAACAGGGCTGCGCTCCTCATACGCGCGCATCTCCTTGCGCAATGTCTTCAGGTCATTGGCATAGGAGACAGACAGCTTGTCAATCTTGCCCGTGTGCGCGTCAAAGCTCCTTGACAGCGTTGGCTTGAGAACAACGGGCCAGCGCAACTGCCGAGCACAGGACACGGCTTCTTCTTCCGTCTCGACCAGGACAGTGCGCGGGATTGGCACGTCGACGCGCCTGGCCAACGCTACCGTTTGTGCTTTGTCTCTTGTGATGTCGAGGGTTGGCGGCTCGGCTGCTGCGATCTGGCACAGCGACCTAAAGCGTTCGCGCTCGCGCACCAAATGCAAGATCACTTCTTCTGTTACAGGGATGATGAGGTCGACGCCTTTCTCACGAACAACGTCCAGCACACACGCTACGAAACGATTGCCATCGGTAAGCGGCGAGGGATAGCGCACGCGTTCAGAGGTGTGTCGCGAGTAGAAACCTGGGCTGAGGGGATCGGCGGACCCGGCAATGACGCGCCATCCCAGGCGATCGAGCGATCGAATGATAGCCAACGCGCTACCGCGGTCGGCATCAGTTACCAGTACAGTATTCATTCGATTGTTAGATTTGAATGTCGCGCGCTTCGGTTTGTTCGTATCCCCTGGCCCGGCGGAAATTGTCAATGAGCGCAACGACTTCTTGTGCCACCACGTCTTCTGGCTGGCTGGCGTCCACGACGGCAAAGTGCTCAATGCGGTCGCGGAGTTGCAGGTATTCCTGACGTCTTCGTTCCAGGAGCGCCGGCGTCCCTTCACCCTTGCGAGCATAGAGCAGCTCGGCAGGCGCGTCGAGAAGGATAATCAGGTCTGGCTTCGGATAAAGACGATCCAGGACAAAGCCGTGGATACGGCTGGTCAAGGGCCGCTCAGGATCTTCACCGGCGATGTCGTGGGCATAATAATCTGAGAAAAAGTGACGATCGAACAAGACAACGAAGCCACGACGCTGGTAATACCAGGCAAAGACCTGTCTGAACCACTCTTCGCCTAGCCTGTTTGCCAGTCGCAGGGACGCCTTGAGGCCTGAAGCCGCGCGCCTGAGCATTCCCTTTGGTTTGGGCTTTTTGCGCGTCGGATCGGGAGGCCCACTCATATCCGGGCGTCCGCCGAAAGCGCGCTTAATCTCCAGCAGCAGCCGCGTCGTAGGCAGCACGAGGTTGCTGGCTTCCAGATTGACGCCCATATAAACGTACTTGATGGTATGCGGCATTTCCTTTTCGAGCCGCCGCCCAATGGTCGTCTTTCCGGCGCCATCTGATCCAATTAACGCTACAGTGAACATACCTTCTCTATCCTTCATTGATGCTTACGATACCAATCTATGTTGTCGAGGTGTTCTATTGCGTACTGCCAGAGCGCGTAATAGCGATTTTGCCGCAGCCAGGTGGTCGTTTTTCCGTCTATGGCGTTCGCGGGCTCGGCAGCATCCAGTCGAATCAAGAGGCCTGCCAGATAACGCACCCAGGTTAAAACAAACAACGGTGTCAACGCCTGTGCAGGTAGATGCACGCGCTCTGCATACTGCTGAACGTAGGGATTGACCCAGGCTTCGGGTCCGAAAAAAGCGTTACGAAATGCTTCCACATGGCGACCATTTTCGCGCGACTTGTGCCGGGCAAAGGCGATATATGTGAGGAAGAAGAATAGATCACAACCGGGTAGGCCCTCGACGTCGGCAAGCTCCCAGTCCACGACGCCAATCCCAAGCGGCGTCTGGTCGCCGTTTGTGCGCAACATCAGGTTGGGATGACTCAGATCGCCGTGCTCGACAACAAGGGGTAGGTCCAGCGTGGCCAGTGGCCCCACCAATTCGCGCGTGCGTTGCAAATGGTCGCGTTCGACGGCGGTCAGCGCCATGTTCTCCTCCAAATAGGAGAGAGGTTGCGCGACTAATCGTTGGAACCAGTCATCGCCCGCCTGTGGCGCTGTGCGTGTGGCGTTTTGAATCTCTACAAGCCAGTCCACAACCAGGCGACAGGCGGCAGCGCTATCATTGCGCACGGTAGGCGGATCGAGAGGAGCACCGGCGAGAGCGGTTTCAATCAAAATAGGCCTGTCCCACTGGTGCTCAAAGGCTACAACGTGCGGAATGGAATCGAATCCACCATCTCGGCTGTCCTGCACGGCGCGCAAATTAGCGACCTCGCGCACTAGCGTTTCACCTTCACCCGCTAATCGCGGCACCTTGGCCACGAGCACCGGGCGCGGCCGATCCTGGGGCAATATGAGAAAGACGACGTGGCTGGAAGCGTGGAAGCGCGGGGTGACGATGAGGCTAGTCATTTGCTCAGGCGTCCCATAGCGTTGCAGGCCAAAACGTTGCCAGTTGTGGCTCAGGTAGCTCAGAATGCTATTCATAGCTGCTCCCACCGGGCCGTCACGCTGAAATAGGGAACGACCCAGGCCAGCAACCCGGCGCCGACGACGGCCCGACCCAACCCCGTCTTTAGTCGTGCCTGTACGCTTTGCCCACCACGATCGAACGCCAGATGCGCGGCAGCCGGATTCTCGAGTGGAATCATCATCTTGCAGCGCTCGAAGTTGGGCCAATGCCAGTAAGTCTCGACCTGTGTGAAGCCCAGGTCTCGCAGCATCTGCCGGTAGGGCGCCGGTCGCCAAGGGCTGCCAGAACCGGCGCCGTTCCCACGCCGCAGGCGCGCGCTGCGCTTGAGGCGAGGAAAGATGCCCTGCGCCTCGACATAAATATCGGCGCCTGGCTTAAGCAGCGCGGTTGCGTGCGATAGGGCCTCTCTAGATGGATCACAGGCGACGAGCAAGTCGGCGGACGCGCGCCGGCGCGGATCGCCGGCCTCTTTTGGCGTCACCGTGGTTAGCGAAGCGCT
>CAYSMQ010000243.1:1622-7670 GCA_964432035.1 uncultured Ardenticatenaceae bacterium | reverse complement strand
TGTGTGGGTTCGATTCCCACCTTCGGCATCAGGTAAGCGCATTATAAGCCCGGCGTATAGAGGCGGCAAACAACGACTCTAGCGACCGGGTTTTTTCGTGCCTGCATCCCCCATATCTCCCATGATACTTGACACCTGACACTTGACACCTAATACTTACGCTCAATGTACAAGTGGGTTCGTGCCATACTATGGATTGGATTGGGCCTCGCCCTAGGAATTGGCCTGGGCCTCTATCTCGGTTGGGTCGCCTGGCCCACCGAGTTTGTGGACGCCGACCCCAGCATATTGCGCGAAGATTACCAGCAAGATTACATGCTGATGGTCGCGCACGCTTACGCGTTGGACGGGGACCTCGCGGCGGCACAACGGAGACTTGCCAGCCTTGGCCATGAAGAACCCGATCGCCGTCTATTGACCATGACGGTGGACGCAATTCTATCGGGGCGCGACGAGCAAACGATTATCCTGCCACTGGTGGCGCTATCGCGAGACCTGGGCCTGAACTCGCCGGCGATGGCGCCCTATTTGCGGGCAACGCCCACGCCTGCAGATGCAGGGAGTGCAGAGAGCGATGTTCAGGAGTAGTCGCTACCGCGAAGTCAAGGAGCGGCAACAGGACGCCGAGCCGCGCGTCTCCGCCGCCAGTTTTGTGTTGTTGGGCCTATTGCTGGGTCTAACCGGGGGCCTCTTCTATGCCTGGGTGCTCAGCCCGGTCGTTTACACCGACGCCAGTCCTGCCCGGTTAAATGAGGCCTATACGGACGAGTATCTGTTTTTGGTCAGCGAGAGTTACGCGCTAACGGGAGGTTGGGAACAGGCGCAAACGCGTGTGGCAGCCTTGCAGCTGGAAGACGCGCCTCAGCGGGTGGCGAGCTTGTTCGAGCAAAGTTTGCGCGAGGGCCGGCCCTCACCGCAGGTCCGCAACCTGGCATTCTTCACACAACGACTGGGTGGTCAGAGCCCTGCCCTTTCACTGTTCGGCCCTACGCCACAGCCTCCGCCCGTGACGCCGACACAGGCGTCTGCTGCGGCGACGGCGACGGCAACCCTATTACCAACACCCTCGCCGACGCCGCCACCAACACGCACACCGCCGCCTACGCTGACGCCCTCGCCCACGCCACAACCGACGGCGACGCCACGGCCCGATTTCCAACTCCTCAGCCAGGAGCGGGTCTGTGATCCCGATGGACCCGCCACGCGCATTGAGGTGTTTACGCTGGACATTGACGAAGCGCCGTTGCCCGGCGTAGAGGTCATCGTTTCGTGGGATGGTGGCTCTGATCGCTTTTTTACAGGTTTCCGTCCGGACGTAGATCCGGCCTACGGCGACTTTTCGATGGCGCCCGACGTTTCTTACAGTGTGGAGCTGGCTGCGGGGAGTCCGCCGATTAGCGGTCTGCGCGTCGAGCCTTGCGCCGAGGCCGACGGCGGGCACGCGGGCGGTTGGCGGCTCACTTTCCAAAACGTGACCGAAGAGCCGACTGCGACGCCAACGGCTGAACCATCAGCCACGGCGACGCCGACGGCGACACCCTCTACAACACCATCGCCGACCAGGACGCCCACATCGACGCCGACGCCCTCAGCCACGCCGACATCGACGACCACCCCAACGCCCACAGCAACGATCACGCCCTAAAGCCAGATATCGGCCGCGGAGCGCCTGCGGCTTGGAAGCCACAACCACCTTTCTAGGTATCGTGCTCGGGAAGCGCTTCTTCCAGATCAACGTCTGGTCGGGGCCAGAGGGCCGGTCTACCCTCATTCTCGGCGGTGGCTTCTTTCATCAGACGCTGCGCGATCTGTGCCATTGGCTCCCCTGTCAGCGGGTGCTGCATTTCGGGCGCCATGTCGGCGATGGGCACGGCGACATGCGCGAAGCGTAACACATCAGGATCAGGGACATCGTGCCCGTTATATTCACATACTTCGTTGTTGAAGAGCGCAAGGTCAAGGTCGATGGTACGCGGCGCATTCTTATTGCCGCTACGCTCTCGCTTCAAACGATTCTCAATCCAGGACAGGACGGACGCTTTCAACGCCGCCGGCCGCATGTCCGTCTCCACGATGACTGCCGCGTTTAGAAAGTTCGGCTGTCCGGGCAGGCCGACGGGCAAGGTCTCATAGACGGGAGAGATGGCGACGATGCGACACTTCTGTGCCAGGAGCCGGATCGAGGCCGGCATGTTCGTTTCTTTATTTATGTTGGAGCCCAGGCTGATGACCGCGCGGTTTGTTGTTTCAGGCATATGGCCCCTCTTGCTGGCAATTGCACGTCAGGAAGCCGGGTCGAAGTCGTCGCGGCTTCGCTCAATTTCAATGCCGACGGACTCGGCAAAACGCAGCGCGCCCGGTTTTTCAACACGCACCCGAACGCGCTCTACGCCATCGAATTCCGTTAGCATGATACGCGCAATGTCCGAAACCAGTTTTTCCACAAGGTAATCCGACGAGGATTCCACGTGTTCGATGACGCGCTTGGTAATCGATCTGTAATTTACGGCGTCTTCTATTTCGTCAGTCTCTGCCGCGTGCCGAATGTCGGCAAAGAGCGTCATGTTGATCACGATGTCCTGCAATTTGACCCGTTCTTCCGGATTTATGCCGATGATGCCTCTAACCAGCAGATCTTTGACAAATATCTTGTCCATAGCCGGCCCTAATATCTCCTCGATTGGTACGCTACGGTGCGGGCTCTACCAGCGCCGCAAACGTAGGCATGTCTGTCGTATAACGCATGCGCAAGCGCGACCACTCATAGCGCTCGTCAAAGCGGTGCCATTTTCCGCCCGCGGTCGTCACTGCACCCCACATATCTAGCTCTTCTAACATGGCGATCGTGTCTTCATCATAGCGTCCGCCGGGATAGCAGAAAAAGCGCGGCGCGTAGCCCAGGTGGGCTGCCAGCGTCTCCTGTGCGCCCCGAATTTGCCAGACTAAGCCGTCTCGTGACTGCTCGCTCATATCCGCGTGAGTCTTGGAATGATTTTCAATACGCATGCCTGCCTGGGCCATTTCTTCGATCATGGGCCAGGTCATATAGCCTGGGGCTCCATTGTCTATGAATTCGGTCACGATGAAGAAGGTGCCGCTGAAGCCGAACTCGCGCAGCAGCGGAAATGCATTTTCGTAGTTGTCCAGGTAGCCATCGTCGAAGGTCAAAATGACGGGCTTTTCGGGTAACGCCTTGCGCGCCGTTACAGCCAATGACAGATCATAGAGATCGACAGTTGTAAAGCCGTTGTCCTTCAGATACTGGAGCTGCTCGCGAAAGCGCTGGGGTGGCACAGAAAGATCGCTGCGATATTCGTCGGCGTCTTCAGGCGGCTCGCTAATGTAATGGTACATCAAGATAGGAACACGGACCGTGACACTATAGGTGCCGATGGGCGTGGGCAAGGGCGGTGGCTTCGTCGCCGTCGGCGTGTTTGTGGGCGGCAACGTGTTCGTGGGCGTTGGCGTTGGCCCGGGCGTCGACGTGGCAGTCGCGGTTGCCGTGTTCGTTGCTGTGGGCGGCGAGGTGGGTGAGCTGGTCGCCGTTGCCACGATGGGCGGCAACAACGTGTTCGTGGGCGAGAGAGTTGGAGACGGTGTTTCCGTCGATTGCTGTACCAATGCCAGTCCCGGGGCCTCCCCACTCTCTTGTTCGGCAGCCTGGCTAACGTCTTCCGGGCGGGTGGAAAACATGCCCAACGCCGAAAGTAGCAGTACAACGAGAAATAGGATGCCGACGCATCCTACACCGTCTATTTGAATTCCAGACCCTGAACCAGACCGTTCCATAACTACGTGAGAATAGCGCAGCGCCACCCTTTAAGTCAAGATGTGGCGAGCACTCCGCCTTTTGTTATACTCTTCTCTAACGTTACCTTTTGCCCTTAATGTCCCCGACGATAAACGCAACTATTCTATCCTTGGCGTGTTTTCTTCACTAGACATGCCGGAAGGGTGAGAAACGACAACCGGTATGGACGAAGCAGCTCTAATCGAGAAAGCCAAATCCGATAAAGATGCATTTGGCCAACTTTATGAGCGGTACGTTGAGAAGATATACAACTACGTTTATTATCGCACCAGTAATGAACGGGACGCCGAAGATCTGACGGCGCGTGTCTTCTTTCGAGCTCTAAAGCATATCGAAAAGTATGAGGATCGCGGCTTTCCGTTTTCGGCCTGGCTCTACCGCATTGCACACAACCTGGTAGCCAACTGGCATCGCGATCATAGTCGGCGCCAGGTCTTTTCTATTGACAACCTCGATCACTGGTATGTGACGCAAGATGGTCCCGAATCGGCGACCGAACAAATCGATGATCGGGAGGCGTTACTAGAAGCCATTCAGCGATTGCCTGCCGATCGCCAGGATTTGCTCATTTTCAAGTTTGTTGAGCAGTTAACGAACGCCGAAATCGGCGCAATCATGAATCGCAGTGAAGGGGCCATAAAGTCGCTCTATTATCGCACGTTGCAGGAGCTGCGCGTGGAGCTTGCGGAGAAACCACGCCGTCAGGAGTTGTTGCGCTCATTCAGACGCAGGCGCTCGGGTGAAAAGAGTCCCGGATAGAAACTCAGATGCGAGATTTGGGAGGAGGAAAGATGAGGGTTGTGATGGACGATGCCGGCGACGTGCCGGCGGATTTGATTGAGGAATTAAATATTCGCGTTTTGCCGGTTAATATCATGTTTGGCACCGAAGAGTACCTTTCAGGTATCACCATGGACCATGATGCCTTTTATGCCAAGACCGAGACGGTTGACGATCATAGTTTTCCCAAGACGTCTCAACCGACGCCTTACCAGTTTGAACAGGCGTTTGAGGAGATCATTGACGACGGCGAAACTGAAATACTGGTAATCACGGTGAGCGAGAAGCTGAGCGGCACCTATGCCTCTGCCGTAGCAGCCAGGAACACGATTGGAGCTCGGGCATCCGTACATCTATTTGATTCCAAATCCGGATCGACCCTACAGGGCCTTATGGTGATTGAAGCAGCGAGAATGGTGCGCGACGGGGCCGATATCGAGACTATCCTTGCCCGCTTGGAAAGCATGCGCGACTCGTTCAGCATCTATTTCTTGATCGATTCGCTGGAATATGCTGTCAAAGGCGGACGGGTCAGTTCGTTGCGGGCCGGTTTCGCGGGTCTGTTGAACATTAAACCGATCATGACGCTGAGCGATGGCATCATCGTGGAAGCCGGAAAAGTGCGTACCTATAAGAGAGCCGTCAACTGGATCGTTGATGCCGTCGTTAACGATGTCGGGCAAAAACCGGTTAAGCTTGCCGTGATGCACGCGAATAGCCTGGAAACGGGCGAGGCGCTGTTAGAAACTGCGCGGCCCAGGTTAAACGCAGACGAAGAGTTTTTTATGGACATGTCTATTGCCGTCGCCATTAATCTGGGTCCCGGTGCATTGGGGCTTGTCGCAGTTCCGGTCGATGGCGAGACCTAAATAACGATATATTGGAGCCAACGGGGACGATACTCATGGACAACAAGGCGCGAATCGACTTTCTTTCCATCCACGCCGACCGTTTGATCGAGGGCGAGAACCGCGCGCGGCGCTTCGTGCGGCAGCAGACGACCTTGTCCGCTGAGATGAGGGACCTTTTGTCGCTGGCGTACCGCGTCGGGCAGGCGCTGACCCCGGTGGCAGTCCCCGAGCCGTTTCGCCGCCAGCTGCGAGACGAGCTTTTTGCGCATAGTGAGAAACACTTAACAACCGACTCTGAGCGCAGTTTGCGCCCTCTGTGGTATAGTCTTGCAGCTGCTGGCTCCGTCCTGCCCCTATTGGGCATTTTTGTGTGGCGACGGCGGCGCCGTTCTGATACAGAGACGTTAGTTGGCGCAGGCTGGCGACACACCTTAAATCAATGGCTGGAGTTGCCCTTTTAGCGCCTGGAATGCCGTGGTCTTCAACCGATTGCCGGGTACTTGTGTCATTGCTTACCCTCAATGCTTGTGATAAAATGCACACAAGGTGGCCTGGGGACGGAGTTTACGATCGTTCCGCGCCCAGAACTTGTTCAGCTAATTCAGT
>CAYSMQ010000243.1:0-1522 GCA_964432035.1 uncultured Ardenticatenaceae bacterium | reverse complement strand
TATTTATCGAGAACACCAATTAGCAAGCGGGAAATTATTCTATGAATTACGGTAAACATTTTGCCGCTGTTACCGGGCTTGTGGCTGTCCTGTCCGTCGCCGTCTACTTGTTATTACGGGCCATTTACCAGCTGCCGCCGGCAGCCAGCGTGGAAGCTGTGGGCATTGACGCTTTATTTGAAGCCCACTTCGTGCTTATTTCGTTTCTCTTTTCGCTGGTTGTGGGCTTTATGCTATACAGTTTTGTGGTCTTTCGCCGCCGCCCCGGCGACGATAGTGACGGACATCATTTTCATGGACACACCGGGTTGGAGATCGTGTGGACGATTGTCCCCTTGGGCCTGGTGATATTTTTCGGCGTCTGGGGAGCACAGCTTCTGGGTGATATCACCGAACCAAAGGCAGAAGAAATGCCCATCCGTGTCGTTGGTCGCCAGTGGTCCTGGTTTTTTGAGTACCCAGAGCTGGATGATTTGCGCTCGGATGAGCTGGTGTTGCCCGTGGATCGGCCTATTCATCTGCTAATGGAATCGGAGGATGTGATTCACTCGTTCTGGATACCCGAGTTTCGCGTGAAGCAAGATCTGCTGCCCAATCAGGTGCGCGACTTGCGCTTTACGCCGGCCGAAATTGGCGAATACCGGCTTCGTTGCGCGGAGATGTGCGGCGCGCAACATGCCAACATGCTGGCAGCGGTGCGCGTCGTGTCCGCGTCGGAATTTGAGAGCTGGAGCCAGGAACAATCGGTCGACGTGGTAGGAATGACGCCTGAAGAGCGTGGGGAAATATGGTATACACAGTTTGGCTGCAATAGCTGCCATAGCCTGGACGGCACACAAATTGTCGGACCAAGTTGGCAGAACCTTTATGGCACCGAGCGTGAACTGGAAAGTGGTGCGAGTGTCGTAGCCGACGAAGAGTACCTGCGCATTTCGATAACCGATCCGCACGCTCAGCTTGTTCAAGGGTACACGGCTGTCATGCCTAACAACTTTGAAGAGCAGTTCGCCCAGGAAGAAGAACAATATGAGGGTGAGGTGGATATAATTCAGGATCTTATCGCTTTTATCAGGGCGCAAAGCGACGAAAGTCCTGGCGGCGAATAAGTAGGAGTGGAGGATACACAAGATGATGACGATTCTATCGCTGGGCATTGTTAGGGCCATCTTTGGCCAGATCGTGGGCACGGCGATCGGCTATGCAATCGTCGCCGGAATTCGCGCGGCTCTTGGCCTGCCGCCCGATCCCGAACCGGCATGGGTGATCGGCGCCTTCTTTGGCGTCTTTGGCTCTTTGCTGGCGGCAGGCGTGCTGACGGACTGGATCAAGTGGATCTTTGGCAAAGAAACGCCGTTGCGCCACGGTCCGCCCGATGATCGGCCGGCCTGGACGCGCTACTTCAGCGTTGATTACAATCACAAGGTTATTGGCATCCAGTACGGCGTCACGTCCATTCTGGTATTAATGATTGGCGGCATCTTGGCCATCATTTTCCGCATGGAGCTGTCTATGCCCGGCATGC
>CAYSMQ010000242.1:5979-7694 GCA_964432035.1 uncultured Ardenticatenaceae bacterium | reverse complement strand
CCACGATCTTCTGGGCCACAACCAGACGTGTTAACCTCTACACCATACCCGCCATATGCCTCACGAATAGTAGCATAATGCGGCCATTTGGGCAAACTTGGGCGCCCTGTCGAAGTGTCGAAATAGGGCCATTCATTGCTACGCACTCCGCTACTCGTATGTTAGAATCAGCATATGCCAGCGACTGAACTCGTATTGAACGAACGCTATCGGCTCCTCGAGCGAGCCGGACGGGGCGGAATGGCCACCGTCTACAAGGCGCAGGATCTCATGTTGCGTCGGCTCGTCGCCGTCAAGTTATTGCATGATGGACTGACGGATGACGAGGAGTTTCTGCAGCGCTTCCAGCGAGAGGCGCACGCAGCCGCCAATCTGTCCCATCCCAACATTGTCACGGTACACGATATCGGACAAGACGAGCATCGTCACTACATCGTGATGGAGCTGGTCAGCGGTCGCACGCTGAAAACACTCATTCGTGAATACCTCGATCGCGAAGGAGCGCCGCTTCCCGTAGCGCGCGCGCTCACGCTGACGATACAGATTTGCGCGGGAATCGGCTACGCGCACCGAGCGGGCCTTGTGCATTGCGACGTCAAGCCGCAGAATGTGCTGGTGACGCGCGATGACCGTGTTAAAGTCGCGGATTTTGGTATCGCGCGCGCCCTGAGCCAGGCCAGCATGCAAACGGGCAGCATGTTGTGGGGAACCCCGCACTATTTCGCGCCGGAACAGGCGGCCGGAGAACCTGCAACGCCCGCGTCTGACGTCTATGCCATCGGGATCATACTTTTCGAGATGCTCACCGGACAGCTGCCCTTTGAGGCCGAGACGTTGCCTGCCCTGGCTCTGAAGCATCTTCACGACCCCCCGCCGCTTGTGACAACGTTAAATCCGTCTGTGCCAGCCCAACTGGAACAGATTATTAACAAGGTTCTGGCCAAGGAGCCCGCAGGTCGCTACCGTACCGCCGGCCAATTGGAGCGCATTCTTCGCACCTATCACCAGAGCAGCCAGCAAGATACCGGACCAATCCACCCCCAGAAAAGCGCGCGGTCGTCTCATTCCGAGTCGCAACCAACATCGCTGACGTCGGAACGCGTCACAGAAGTGTTCGAACGTCCAGTCACGCGGCGGTCGCGGGAGTCCCAACTAGCAGAACAGATGGCGCAACCGGCTTCCGAAAGTGACAGGTTGCTAGCTGAGCAAGATACGCCACAGCCCTTCCCCCGACCGGCGAGTTTCTCATCTGCTACCGTCCGCTCGCGCGATACAGGCGAGCCGGGAACTACCGACTGGACGGCGATCACCCTGGGCCTTCTTGCCATCGTAGCTATGCTAGGCCTCATTCCACTGTGGTACCTCGTCGCTCGTGCCTGGGGCGTCTGGTAGTCCTTGCCTGGTCGCCTATTCGTCACGCCACCTCCTTTTTGCTATACTGTTTAAAATTGCAGTGAGTGGTCTGCTGCCTGCCGGTCACGATTGCTGCATTGCTCGTATTCCTCTGCCGCTGGAGGTCGTACAGTGAATTCGACGAGAGTAACACGAGGCTTCGTCTATTTTCTAATCTTCATTGCCATCATCGCCATATTATGGAGTTACAATTCAGCAGGTCCCGCCGAGACCGAACTTTCCATTAGCCAATTGGCCGAGCAGGTTACAAGTGGAGAGGTCGCGGAGCTACAGGTTAGCGGTAACGGTCGGGAAGTGACCGT
>CAYSMQ010000242.1:0-5969 GCA_964432035.1 uncultured Ardenticatenaceae bacterium | reverse complement strand
TACCGGGACAACGAACAGTCAGCGGGCATCGTTCAGCTGACCGGGAACGCGTCGCTTATGGAGGAGCTGAGCTACCTGGGGGTCGCAACTGAGGACTATCGGGAAAACAACGTTATTATCCGCAACGACAAACCGAGCGAGCTAGGAAACTGGCTGAGCCTTCTCAGCATCTTTTTACCCGCAATTATCATTATTGGATTCATTTATTTCATCTTCCGGCAGGCACAGGGCACCAATAACCAGGCGCTTTCTTTTGGCAAGAGCCGAGCGCGCATGTTTACCGGAGACCATCCCACGGTCACCTTTGACGACGTCGCCGGGGCAGACGAAGCCAAGGAAGAGCTTAAAGAGATTGTCGAGTTTCTGAAAGAGCCTGAGAAGTTTGTTAATTTTGGGGCCCGAATACCAAAAGGTGTTTTGCTGGTTGGTCATCCCGGAACCGGCAAGACTCTGCTGGCCAAAGCCGTCTCTGGTGAAGCCGGCGTGCCTTTCTTTTCCATTGCCGGCTCTGAATTTGTCGAAATGTTCGTCGGCGTAGGCGCCAGCCGCGTGCGCGATCTGTTTGAACAAGCCAAGCGCCACAGCCCGTGCATTATCTTTGTCGACGAAATTGACGCCGTGGGCCGCCAGCGTGGCGCCGGGCTCGGTGGGTCACACGACGAGCGGGAGCAGACCCTGAACCAAATCCTGGTCGAGATGGACGGGTTTGATACGGATACGCACATCATCATCCTCGCCGCCACCAACCGGCCGGATATTCTGGATCCGGCCCTGATGCGCCCCGGGCGTTTCGATCGCCGTGTCGTCATCGACCGGCCCGACGTGCGCGGGCGTGAGGCCATCTTCCGTGTTCATATGCGCGGCAAGCCGGTGAACTCCGATGTCAAGGTCAATGTCCTGGCGAAGGCGACGCCAGGATTTACTGGCGCCGATATTGAGAACACGGTCAACGAGGCCGCACTGCTCGCAGCCCGACGCGACCGCAAGAATATCGGCATGAGCGAATTTCAGGAAGCGATCGAACGCGTGCAGCTGGGCCCGGAGCGCCGCAGCCGGATTATGACCCAGGAAGAACGAGAAATTACGGCATACCATGAGGCAGGTCACGCCGTGGTCAGCCACATGCTTCCACACGCCCGAGCCATACGTAAAGTAACAATAATCCCACGCGGCATGGCGGGAGGCGTTACCTGGTATCTTGAGGAAGACAATTACTTTTTTAGTGAGTCGCAATTTTGCGACCTGATTGCAAGCGCCCTGGGAGGACGCATTGCCGAGGAACTCGCATTTGGCGAAATTACGACCGGCGCCAGCAGCGACCTGCGACAGGTTACAAAGATGGCGCGAGCCATGGTCACACAGTATGGTATGAGTGAGCTCCTCGGAGCGCGCGTCTACGGTGAGAAGCAGGAAATGGTCTTTCTTGGACGCGAGATTAGCGAACAACGCGATTACTCCGACGCCATCGCCGAGCAGATTGATAACGAGGTGCGGCAGATTATCGACATACAATACGGACGAGCGCGCACCATATTGGAAGAGCACCGCGACAAACTTGAGCTTGTGGCTCAACGCCTACTGGAAGTTGAGACGCTAGAAGCGGATGATTTTATAGCGCTCATGGAAGGGCAGGATACCCAACCTGCACCGCCTAGTGATACGCCATCGCCAAAAACATCCGAGGCGAGTCCGGAAGAGGATAGCCAGCGCGAGTGGAAACCTCCTAATCTCGACCTGCCTCCGGCGCCATCTCCCGCGTAGTTTGCTGCCTGGCCCACAGTGTCTGCGACGGTCTCACCGTGGATTGAATCTACCCCAGCCATGACGGGCCAGGTCTTGCCCAAAGCGTAGCAACTTCCCTTAATATGAACACTCTCAACCAGTTTTTGGCACTCACAAACGACGTGTTGCAGGCGGCTATCGTCATTTTCGGCTCGGCCGTTGCACTGTTTAATCTGCGACACTTCCTGCGCGATCGCGTAACGCGCTCCTTTACCAACCTTGTCTTTTTCGTTGTCATCGTTTATCTGACGGAACTGATGGCCAGTCGTACCGATTTCTCGGTCTCCAGCGAGTCATGGTTGCGCCTGGAGTGGGTAGGTATCGCCATGGTTCCTGCGGCGCAATATCACCTGTCCGATGCGTTGTTGGCTACGACGGGTCATAGTTCCGATCGTAGGCGCCTCTTTGTCCGTGTTTTCTACCTTATCGGCCTTGCCTTTATTCTTCTGGTAGGCTTTACCAACTATGTTGTCGGTGGGTTTATCGACTTATCACAGGCGCCTCATCTCCAGGCCGGGCCCCTGTTCCCTGTGTTTGCCTTCTATTTCTGGCTCGTCACGGCAATCAGTATCTACAACGTGTGGCGCGCTCAGGAGTTATCGGTAACGTCCACCATCCGCCGCCGCACGCGAGTAATCCTTGCAGCATTCCTCGCGGCGCCGCTCGGTGTCTTTCCCTATCTACTGCTAAGCAGTAGCCCAGATGTACAACTAAACACGGCATTCTGGCTGGTTCTCATCGCCGGCAATATCACTGTAGGCGTCATGTTCGCCTTCCTCACCTACTACCTTGCATACTTCGGCGCCATGTCGCCCGATCGGGTTGTGCGCGTGCGACTTTTCAAGTTTATGGCTCGCGTACCGATGACGGCAACGATTGTGTTGCTCGTATACATTGCCGTCGGCCGCACCAGTTCACTGCTCGGTCTACCTGTAGAAACCGCGCTGGCATTTGCCGTGGTCGCTACCGTCATGCTTGTGGAATGGGCCATTCATGCCTTCAAACGGCCGCTTGAGCGACTGTTCCACCTTAATAACGACCCCGAAGTACGCCGCATTCAGGAGCTCAGCGAAAGGCTTCTGACCACGAAGGACTTACACCAGTTTCTGGAGAGCGTTTTGGTGACGATCTGCGAGTCGCTACGTATTCCCACCGCCTTTGTCGCCGCTTTTACGCCGGATGGTCCCAAGCTGGAGGTCGTCGTCGATCCGCACTCTGAATTGGAGGAAATCGAGGGCGAGAATTGGCGAGAGCTCACGCAGCCAACAGGCAGGAACGGCGCCGGTGAGAACCTGGAACGGCAGGGCGATTTCGTCTTGTGGCGTGGTTACTGGATCCGCACGCTTTTCACGCGCCATGAAGACGCGCTGGTAGGCATCCTGGGTATACGCGCGCGAGCCGACAAGCCTGATCTATCTGAGCAGGAAGAAGAAGTGTTCGAGCGCCTATCGCACCAGGCATCGAAGGCGCTGGAAGATCGCATTTTGCAGCAGGAAGTGTTCGCCGCAGTGGAAGGGCTACTCCCGGAGATTACAGCATTGCAGCAGCGACGTAGTGCGGCCGCATTTGGAGGCTCCACCTTGCTGACCGCTTCCATTGAGGAACAGGAAGCGCTAATCAACGATCCCGACTTCTCGACCATGGTCAAGGACGCGCTCACCCACTATTGGGGCGGTCCAAAACTGACACAGAGTCCGTTGATGCGCCTTCGTATCGTCCAGGATGCCGTCAAAGATTATCGCGGCAATCCCACCAAGGCTTTGCGCGCAATTCTGGAGAGGGCCATAGAACAGCAGAAGCCGCCGGGCGAGCGCAGCATGACGACTGCAGAATGGATTCTTTACAACATACTGGAGCTAAAGTTTATCCAGGGACGACGCGTGCGTGATGTCGCACGTCGTCTGGCAATGAGCGAATCTGACCTTTACCGCAAGCAGCGCGTGGCCATCGAAAATGTGGCGCGCGCGGTCTCCAACATGGAGCGACAGGCCACGCTGGCACAGCGCCCAGCCGTTAGCGCGGACCACGAGGAGCAGGAAGAACCTGAAGCCCCTCAAGCGTAAGTGCGCACGGTGAAGCCTCTTTACCATGAACGCACGTTAAGCAAATGTTCAACGACCCGGAATTTCTAATCAGGAAGGCATTGCTCGCAGGGACAGGCATCGCGCAGGAGTTTCCACGTGTAGATCCCGGTCGAGTGCCCATCGCTCCAGAAGAATTGCAGCGCGTAACTTCCCACCTGCTCAATTCTTTCCAGGCTCACCTCGCTCGGCGGCGGGTTCTTGACCACGTTTGGATCCGGCGGCTGTCCCATATGGGCGTGTCCGCCCTTACACTCAACACAGGGACACACAGCGCGGAGTCCCGCAAAGGAATAGACGCTCTCATGTCCATCATCCCAGGTGATTCGCAATGTCTTTTCTTTTCGATCGGCTGTAACTGACGCCGGTTTTGCCATCGTATTTTAATCGCTCCTTTCAAGCGTGTCCTGTTGGGACAAATATAGGGAAGTGCAGCCATTATAGCGGATTCTTTCCCCACAACACGACTCCATCGCGTGAGTCGTGTTATACTCGCAGATGGAGCGGAAAACTAAAAGGAGTTTACCAACGTGTTAAGAAGCAAACGAGCAAGCACCGAATCGGCGCACGATTTCCTACGATATGAATACCAGCCTCTAGACGCCATCTTTCAGCCGGATACGGTGGCCGTCATCGGCGCCAGCGAGCAGGAAGGCAGCGTTGGTCGTACCCTACTCTGGAACCTGATAACAAATTCGTTTGGCGGCACCGTCTATCCGGTGAATATCAAGCGTTCTAGTGTCTTGGGTATTAAAGCGTATCCCACCATAAGTGACATACCCGAGCAGGTGGACCTCGCCGTCATCGCTACACCGGCGCAAACAGTGCCGGGCATTGTTCGCGAATGCGTTGACGCCGGCGTGCAGGGCGCCATCATCATTTCGGCCGGTTTCAAGGAACGCGGGCCAGAAGGCGCAGCGCTTGAACAGGAAATATTGAAGACGGCGCGCGAAGGCAACATGCGCATCATTGGCCCAAACTGTCTGGGCGTAATGAGCCCTGTCACCGGTCTAAATGCGACGTTCGCAAATGCCATGGCGAGACCCGGAAGCGTGGGATTCATCAGCCAGAGTGGGGCTTTGTGCACGGCCGTTCTCGACTGGAGTTTCCATGAGAATGTAGGCTTCAGTCACTTCGTGTCCATTGGCTCCATGCTCGACGTCGATTGGGGCGACCTAATCTACTACATGGGCAACGACACGCGTACAGAGAGCATCGTCATCTATATGGAGAGCATTGGCGATGCGCGCTCCTTCATGTCCGCAGCACGCGAAGTCGCGTTGACAAAGCCAATTATCGTCATCAAGCCCGGTCGCACGGAAGCGGCAGCGAAAGCAGCCGCCTCGCACACTGGTTCCTTGACCGGCAGCGACGAGGTCCTAGAATCTGCCTTTCGACGCAGCGGCGTTCTTCGCGTGGAGCGCATCGACGATCTATTTAACATGGCCGAAATTCTCTCCAAGCAGCCGCGTCCTGATGGGCGACGCCTGACAATTATTACAAACGCCGGCGGTCCCGGTGTGTTGGCCACGGATGCGCTGATTATGGACGGTGGTGAACTGGCGAAGTTAACGCCGAATACCATGGAAGCGCTCAACGAACTCCTTCCCGCGCACTGGAGCCACAATAATCCGGTGGACATACTCGGCGACGCCGACTCCGATCGTTACATAAATACGCTGGAAGTTGTGGCTGCTGATCCCAACAGCGACGGATTCTTGGTCATTCTGACGCCACAGGCCATGACCAATCCCACGCAGACGGCCGAGCGACTGCGTCCATATGCTAAGCTACGTGGTAAGCCGCTCCTCGCCAGTTGGATGGGCGGCGCGGACATCGCCGCCGGCGAATCCATACTAAACCAGGCAAATATTCCCACGTTTCCCTACCCGGACACAGCTGCGCGTATGTTTAATTATATGTGGCGCTACGAGCGCAACCTGCGCTCGCTCTATGAAACGCCACAATCGCCGGCGGAGACCGATGATGAACTACTGGCGCATGAAAGCGTGCGCGAGATGATCGCCGAGGCCCGCGCCGACGGGCGGACAATTCTGACCGAATATGAATCTAAACGCATCTTGGCTGCCTATGATGTGCCCGTTG
>CAYSMQ010000241.1:0-7716 GCA_964432035.1 uncultured Ardenticatenaceae bacterium | reverse complement strand
CACCTAAGACCCCAGTCACCATCCGTGTACTCATGCCCAGCACCCAGCAGATGGCAGCTAATTGTTGCAGCCGCTCGCTCTGGTCAGCCGCTCCTACCCCTTCTGGATAGTGGCGGAAGGTGCGCCCGCAGTCGCAGCAGCGAAAGCGGTGTACGACCACCTCCTGCAGCTGCGGGTCACGAAGGGGCTTGCGCACCGTGCCCCAGCCTTGCAGCAAGTTGCTGCCACAGTGGGGACAGTTCGGCGGACGCGTTTCTGTCTTTTCGTTGACGTCGGCGAGATTCAGGGTCACAATGGTCATGGGACAAGCCTCTCTCTTTCTTTCTGTGCTAGTCAGATTGTAGAGAGTCTTGTCCTTTTTTCGAAACCCACCGCCAATGTGACAGCGACAAGAAGACCACAAAGTCGCCCGGCATGGCAGGGCTTTAGCCGCCATACAGAGATACTAATTGCCGTGACGCCTCGAGCGCATCATGATAGTCACGTAAGGAATCGTACAGGTCTTGTTCAGCATGAACACCGAAGACCGTTTGCATTTTCGGTGGCAATTCTTGTTCAGACTCCCTGGTGCCCGGAAATAAGTGCTCTTTTACCTCCACTTCTGCTTCGGTGAATAGCTGGCGAATCTCGGTCAGTAAATAACCGTTGGCCGTTTCGTTTGCGCTGCGGTGCACGTCGGCTAGTAGCGTGTGCCATTCAGCTAACAACTGGCGTCTTTGCTCGTCATCTTGTGGGTAGCCGGCGAGCACTTTTCTTTTGGCTGCCTGTAACAGCTCCCACCACGCTTCTCCCCGCGCTATTTCCTCGCCACGGCGGGGAAGGGTGAGGACTTTAAGCACGGCGTAGTTTAACCTGTCGAGCAAATACTGTTCACCGAGAAGCCTCCCCTGGTTATCAATGCGCACCTCTTTGGGCCAGTTCGCTGCCGGCTCCTGAGATGCAAATATCGTATAGTAGCCGGCGGCCATCTCTTGCACGTTAAGGTCTGCCGTCAGGCGAAAAATATCCTGACTCTGGCCCTCCTGCATAAGAAACCCCAGCAGTTTTCCTGCAATCTGACTCACTTTTGCAGCCACGGCGAGGTCCATCCGCAATAGTGACAGTTTGGCGACCAGATCGACCTGGTCTATCTGATCCACGAGTTGCGTAAACGGCGTATCTCGCGTGACGATATACTTGAGCGTTAATGATACTGAATCGGTGGCTCGAGCGGGTAGCCAGTCCGTCAGATTGGATCTGAATGCCACTCGCGTGGGCACGTTCTTGCGCAGTGTTGTGATTTGATGCAGGCTCTGGGTGGTCTGGTCTAGAAAAGAGCCGTTGACCGAGGAGCTAATGGTGAGATAGCGTGGGCGTGCGCCGAATCCGGCCGCGAAATAAGCCTGGACTTCATGCAAGACGACAAGAAAATAGCTGTTGTCCGGTTGAAGTGCATACGGCGGCGCGGGCTGTTCCTGGGGATACGTTAAGTAGCTTACACCGGTCGTCATCAAGCACTCTCCATATGCTGCACCGTCATAATCTCTTCGTGCAGATCGGGCCGCGCCTTTTCAAGGTCGGCCATAATCTCTTTAAGCAGGGTCCCCTCTTGCGCCATTTCAGTTCTGTTTTTCCCAGCATGAAGGGCAACCGCCCGCAAGTTGGTCAGATTGAGCACCGGCGCGCCAGAGGCGCCGCTGTCTGTCGGCGACGAGTACAGGATGCGCCCGGGGCGCGCGGCGGGTCGAAGATACTTGCCGGACGAGCGCTGCTGTGGCTCAGCTCGCGGATGCTGCAAGATGAGCAGTTGCGTTTGTGTCGTAAGCGGCAGCTCGAGGTCCAGGCGGAGGAAACCGCGCCGACGCAGCGGTAAGTCTGAGCGGTCTGCAAGGCGCAGGAGGGCATAGTCGAGTTGCTCGTCGCGCCAAGCTAGCTCCCGAACCCCGTATTCACTGCCCTCGCCAGGACGCAGATGATCGAAGATGACGACGGTATTCGTAATCTGCGCGCGCAAATCCTTCTCGCCGGCGGACCGTTCGTAGTAGCTTCTTCCTGTCATGACATGCCAACACGTTAAGGCAAGCGCAGGCGTAACTAACCAGGCTGTGCCAGGAATTACTCGTTCTTGCCGCCCATCCAACACTCTGGGAACACTGACGATGCCAACGGCCCGCGTCAGTTTTATCAATGCCTCATCTGCGAAAGTATAGCCTGTGGAACGACCTGCGGCTGCAGCTTGCGGTTCAAGATCAGGTACGGTCGTTCGCCCGTCAAGGACAAGCTGCAGATCCTTTGCCAGCCTGTTCAGCCGGGCATGACAGTCGTCGGACGGCGAAAATTTGCCGGCAAGCACTTTCAACAAGAGGACGAGGACGTTTTCTTTGGTATCAGCACGGTAGCGCTGATAGAGATAGGCTATTGTGGCGTCGACACGGCTGGCGCGCCCGTCAGCCTCGGGCAGGTAATTACGAAAGGGTTCAAGCTGCTCATCGGCAAAGAGATTCCAGAGCTCGCGATTACTGGCAAAAAACGGTCCGCAGTTGAGAAGTGCGCTATGAAGTTCCTTATGAAGATGAGAAGGGATCCCGGACATCACTGGCTTACGCAAGTTAAGCTGAGCGCCGTCTGGTGACTTGCAGACTGGGTCCGACGGAGTGGGACAGTGTTTTAGAATGACGGCAGAAGTAACTATCTCTATAAGGATATCATTCGTGTCAACCCGTTGACAAGCATGCGAGGTGAGTACAGCGAATGAGACTGAATCTGAGCAGGCGGACGCTTCCACTGCGCGCAGGCTCATCGGTTTGCAGACGGTTGGACGAGTTATGTTTCTGCGGCTAGGATTAGGGGAGCGAATCCTCAGATATCGGAGACAGACACTCATGCATCCAGCTTCAGAACGTTTTCACGCCGCGGCGCAGGCGCGCGGTTTCGCTGCGGACATCACCGAGTTTGACCAACCCACACGCACGGCGCAGGAAGCGGCGGACGCTATTGGCTGCGACGTGGGCCAGATTGTGAAGAGCCTGTGCTTTAGCGTCAACGGCGCGCCGGTGATGGCGCTGGTTTCGGGGGCCAACCATCTGGACACGCGCAAGCTGGCGGCGCTGTGTGAGGTGGGGCGCAAGAAGGTCAAGCGCGCCGATGCCGACCTGGTGCGCGAAGCGACGGGCTTTGCCATCGGCGGCGTCCCGCCGTTTGGTCATGAGAACGAAATGGCTATCTATGTGGACCGTGACCTGACGTCGTTTGAGCAGGTATGGGCGGCGGCGGGGACGCCGCACGCCGTTTTCCCCATTGAGCCGCAGGCGTTGGTTGAGCTGGCACAGGGGACGGTAGCCGATCTGAAAGTGGAAGGCTGAGAAGCTGGGACGCGATAGTTGTCCGCACCGGAGTAGGATATGCAGAGAGAATTCGAGCATCCGAGCGGCGAACGCCTGATTTTTCGTAAAACTGCGTCAGAGACGAACGGTGAGTTGCTGGAAATGGAAGCAACCTATAATCCGAATTCAGCTCGTCCGCCACTTCATTATCATCCTTTTCAGGAAGAGCAGTTCAGGGTGCTTGCCGGACAGTTCCGCGTGATGGTGGCTGATGAAGAACACGTTTTTGAAGCGGGAGATGAATTTACCGTTCCTGCCAATACACCACATTGGATGCACAACATCAGTGATGAAGAGGGGCGCCTGCACTGGGAAATCCGCCCGGCAATGAAATCGCAGGATTTTTTTGCAACAATGTGGGGCCTGGCTGCCGACGGCAAAACCGGCGACGACGGTGTGCCTAACTTCCTGCAACTGGTCGTCATACTACGAGCGTACCGGGATGAGTTCCGAGCATCGAAGCCGCCGTATTGGCTCCAGCGCATTCTCTTTGCGTTATTGTCGCCCATAGGCAGGCTACGCGGTTACCGGCCAAAATATGAAGGTAGTGGACCGTAAACTACGCAACATCATTAACCCACATTTCTAACCGTTCAAATAGAAGCGGGCGCCAGCGATTGAGCTCTTCTTCGGGAGCGCCGCGAAACATGTGAGCAAAATTGAGGGCACGGAGCAGCTGGGCCAGCCACACGGCGCGCCGAAAATTGGCGAGGAGGTCCTGGCGCGGGGCAAGGGCCGTCCAGGGCTCCAGGTAGGCGTCGCGCAGGAACTGTTTCCATTTGGGCCTGTCATCAGCGACAATTTCGCTCAGACTCATTTCTAGAGAAACCATCAACGAACAGAAGGGGTGCGTGATGCAGGCGTCGCCCCAGTCGCAGAGGCGCATTTCATCCTCGCGCGCAAGGACGTTTCCTGGATGTAGATCGCCGTGGTCGAGGGCCAAGGCATACGCTGAGCGGTCCAGTTGCCGGCAAACGCGCTCGAGGCGCGGTCGTAGGGTGAGGGCGACGGCGTGGAGGTTGTGTTGCTCTAGCGAAGTTTGGGCGGTGGCGGGAAAGGTGTCCGCGAGCAGGGTTTCCAGCTCCTGTGGCAGGCGCCGCAGGCGGCGATCGGGAAGTCCGAGCTCTAGCAGTTCGTCGATTCGGGGCAGCGAAGCAATCTGCGTCTCTGCGTAGCGGGCGAGCACGGCGGCGAAGGCCCTGAGTTGCTCGGGGCCTTTCAGGCTGTGGTCAAGGCGCGCGCCAGCATCGGCAGTGAGCATCCAGCCTCGGTCCTCATCCACCAGCAGAGTTTGCGGGATGGGCAGGTCGAAATGCTCCTCAAGAAATTGGTGGAGGGCCGGCTCGTGCTTTCCGGCGGCGCTGCAGGCCTTGAAGTAGCTGACGCCTCTCTCGAAGGCGACGCGGCGCACGAGGGACCAGGGGCGCTCTTTTACCGTGGTCGTGGACTGAACCTTGCCCAGGGAACAGGCGCGCCCGGCTTTTGCCAGCCAGGCGGCGACGGCGTCCTCCCATTCTGGGCGCGCGTGAGAGTACCAGGGGGCGAGGGCGGATCGTGTCACTATGCCGTCTATTCTACTAGAGTCGTATATTGGCGTAAATCTGCCGCAAGTTTTCTCTTGACCCGTCGTCTCCTTTGCAGTAGTATATCCGCTACCGATATAGTAGTTTTCACGTTTGCGGGAATTGCGAGGTGACGCGTGAGTAAGGCACAACGAGAACCGGGCCAGGAAATACCGCTGACGCCGGCTGTTTTTCACATTTTGCTGGCGCTGGCGGACGGGGCGAAGCACGGGTACGCTATCATGCAGGAGGTTGAGAGCGCCACGGAGGGCACGGTGACCATGGGACCGGGTACGCTGTATGGTTCCATAAAACGCATGCTGAAGGCGGACCTGATCCAGGAGAGTGACGAGCGCCCCGATCCGGAGCTGGACGACGCGCGACGCCGCTATTATGAGTTGACGGCATACGGGCGGCGCGTGTTGACTGCAGAAGCGCAGCGGCTGGCGGCGACGGTGCAGATGGCGCGGAGAAAGAAGGTGCTAGGCGGTATAGCGGCAGCCGCGGAGGGAATGATATGATGGATTGGGAGCGACTCTACCGCCTGCTGCTCAGATTGTATCCGCGCGAGCATCGCCGCCAGTACGGGGAGCTGATGCTGACCCATTTTCGCGACCAGCTGCGGGTGGCGCGCGCAGAGGGTACGGTACTGCGCTTTTGGTTGCGCACGCTGCTTGACGTGGCGAGGACGGCGCCATTGGAACAAATGGAAGCGCTACGGGCCGGTAGGGCAAGGACATGGGTTCAGTTCTTGCTGGTGATTGGGCCGGTCGCGTTGGCGATGCTTCTGGTTCCTGCGGACGATGGGGTGGGACGGGTTGCGTTGTTAGGGCTAGCCGTCGCTTACCTGATCTTGTTGTTCGTTAGCGCCAGACGGCAGTGGCCCGTGGCGTGGGCTTTTCCTTTGCTGGGGCTTGCAGGAACGTTTGCGGTGATGTGGGGCGCCTACTGGTTCGTGGACCAGTGGCGTTGGCCAGGCGAAAACGTGCTGTATCCGCATCTCTTTTTGCTGGCGGGCCTTGCCCTCTTGCTAAGACCCATTTTGCGGCAAGGTAAGCGCCGGACTGTGGCGCTTCTGGGCGTGATGGTGATGACTTCGGCGTTCGTCATCCTCGTTCAGGGCGACGCTTCGGGCGTTACCGTGTCCGGGGCTGCGGAAGCGCCGGCGTTGATCGTGCTGGCAGCTGCGTTGGGGTTGCCAATTGCGCGCCGCTACGGGTTGGCGGGCGCCCTTTTCGTCGTAGGCAGCCTACAATGGGCTATCGAAGCGACAATCGATCCTAGCCTGCAGATCCGGTTTGGCGCGTGGTCTCTGCTGATGTCGCTGCTCATCATGGGTACGACGCTGATCGTCGTTCCCCTGCTTGCTTTACGTGCGCGCAACGACAGGGGGCGCGTGGTCGCCATGCTGGCGCCGCTGGCGGGATGTCTCGCTTTGCTTGTGGTGTTGCCCCTGTTCGTCTACACGTTCAGCCCGCTGACGACGGGCGCGGTGGACACGCTGTCGCTCGTGGGACAGGCGCTGCGCGACGCGGCTTACGCGGCGCAGATTGTGGTGGGGATGGCGTTTGTGGTGAGTCTGTATGGAGGGGTAGGGCCGGTAGGGGCCGAACTAAAGATTGTACAGTAATCGTGTATTCCAAGGAAATGTCATGAGGATCATTTTGTGAACAGTCTGCGGGACATTGCCGAGTTTCGGTCGAGCCGATTTTCGCCCTTGCTGCCAGAGGATTCCCAGGTAAATCCTGGCGTCTACGGGGCGGAGCTGGCCTATTGGCTATGCACGGAATTGGCCAGGAACGGCGTGGTAACCAGTTATCCTTATGCTGAGGACTGGGGTTGGATTATCGAATACGTGACGCCGGAGGGATCGGAGTTCGCCGTGCACTGTGGAAATGTCGGCGGCAGTGCGGACCATTGGCTACTCTCGATACGGCGTCACGGGCGCAAGCTGTTTGGGCGCGATCTGCCGCCGTACGAGTTGGCCGAACCGTTAGTCAGAGGGATTGAGAGCCTGTTGCGTTCTGAGGATTCCATCACCGAGATGAACTGGCTATATGAGGCGAGAGACGCCTCGCCGTCTGAAGCAGAAGAGTAAATGAATAGCGCATACGACGACCCGGAATTCTTCGAGAGCTATAGTGGGCTGGCGCGTTCGGTAGGTGGGCCGGAAGCGGCAATGGATTGGTCGCATTTGGAGGCGCTGTTGCCGGACTTCACGGAGAAGCGGGTGCTGGATCTGGGTTGTGGGTTCGGCGGGCTGTGCCGCTACGCCGACCGTCAGGGCGCGCGGTGGGTGATGGGCGTGGACAGCTCGCGGCGTATGCTGGACGAGGCGGTGGCGCGGACGGCGCAAGGGAACATCTTCTATGTGTTGGGCTCGATGAGCACGTTGGGCCTGGCGGACGGCGCGTTTGACGTAGTCGTGAGCACGCTGGCGCTGCATTATGTGGAACGGATCGAGCCGCTGTACAGGCGCATCGCGGCACTACTCAGGTCGGGCGGCGACTTCGTGGCCTCTTTTGAGCATCCCGTCTTCACGGCGCGGGTGGAACAGGAGTGGCACACGGTGGATGGGCAGCGGCTGCATTGGCCTGTGGATAATTACCAGGACGAAGGACCGCGACAGACGAACTTCATGGGTGGGGATGTGCTGAAGTACCATCGCACGACGGAGACGTACGTAAACGCGCTGCTTGACGCCGGTTTTGTGCTGAGGCGGTTGGTGGAGCCGGGCCCGGACGAGGCGATGCTGGCGGAGAATGCGCAGTGGGTGGAGGAGGCGCGGCGGC
>CAYSMQ010000240.1:0-7742 GCA_964432035.1 uncultured Ardenticatenaceae bacterium | reverse complement strand
TCGAGGAACCCGTCGGCGGCATTGCCGAAATACAGCGGCTGCAGGCGGAGCTGGTACATATGGCGCAGAAGGTGCACGGCGCCCAGGAAGGTCTGCGTGACTATTTAGGGGCCATCACCGCCGGCCAGGAGGAGGAGCGGCGGCGTTTGGCGCGAGAACTGCACGACGATACTATCCAATCCCTGATTGCCCTCAACCAGCGCATTCAACTAGTGCAACTTACCCCACACGACGGGCAAACAGTCGCGCAACTAGACGAAATGCAGCAGATGGTATCGCATCTGATTAGCGATCTGCGGCGCACCATCCATGCCCTGCGCCCCATTTACCTGGAAGACCTGGGCCTGGCGCCGGCACTGGAGATGCTGGTGCAGGAGGTGTGCGGAACGAGCAACATCACCATCCGCTTCCAGCAGCGGGGTGCAGAGCGCCGCTTACCGGCAGAAGTGGAGCTGGCCCTCTACCGCATTGCACAGGAAGCCCTCAGCAACGTGTGCCGTCACTCTGCAGCAAACTCGGCCCTTGTCGAGCTACGCTTTACCGGGGAGAGGGTGACACTCACCGTCGAGGACGATGGTCGCGGCTTCCTCGTCCCCGAAAGCCCGGCCGAATTGGCCCCCCGGCGCCATTACGGCTTACTGGGCATCCACGAACGGGCGGAGCTCATCGGTGCGCAACTCACGCTGGAGTCTCAACCTGGAAATGGAACCGGGTTGCGGGTAACGCTCCAGACCTGACACGGCACTCTACTTCTCGGAGCCACCAGCTCTGTACCCTCTGCTGTATTTTCGGCATCGCTCCGACCAAGTAGAGGGTCATGATGTTTACTAACTTTCCTGTGACGCGCAGCGTTGGTGGCTGTTTGTCTGTCAAGCGCCAAATGGCCTAAGCCTAGACGCGCAAAGCAGCCCGTTGGGTTAATCCGCCACCTTCGTTATGATGAAGGCAACGTCCCGTCGCCGCACTGGCACAAGTACTCGAATGCGTGCTGACCAGAGGTATTCTTGACGTCGCACTTGTCTCACAAAATCGGCATGAAATCCTGCCTGTCAGGCCTGATTTTCCTTTTTCTACTATCGTCTTGCACAATGGCCGGCGTCGAGCCGCAAACGCCAACTAGCGCGCCGTCCATGCCGCCGACACCAGACCCATCGCTGATTGCGTCCGGAGAGACAATTTATGCCCAACACTGTGCCGGGTGCCACGGGGAAAATCTGGAGGGTGAAGCAGAATGGCAATTGCGCAACGGAGATGGCTCATTCCGGGCGCCCCCACACGACGCCAGCGGCCACACTTGGCACCATAGCGATCGTGTGTTACGGGAGGCTATCTTGCAGGGTGGGGCACGATTGGGTAGTCTGGGAACTAGTGACATGCCCGCATTTGCTGGCGTACTGACTGATGAAGAAGTTGAAGCTGTTTTGACTTACATCAAGAACACTTGGCCTGAGGACATTCGTAGGATGCAGTGGGAACAAACCACGAACGATCCGGGACCGGTCGATGAGAATTGAAGACGTGAAACGATTGATACTATTTTTCTTGCTACCACTGTTGCTGGCAGCGTGTACGGTGGACGCAGAACCTCAAGACGAACCTGTCGTCGAGGGGCCGGCGCTCATCATGTTCTACACAGACAACTGAGTGCCCTGACAGGAAATGATGCCCATCGTGAATGGGCTGGAGGATGAGTTTGTGGGGGAAGTCGACGTCATGCGCCTCAATGCGGATGAGGGAGAAAACGCCGCTCTGCAAAACCGGTATGGTCTGCGTGGCCACCCCTCCTTTGCCGTCTTAGACGAGACGGGAGCCGTCGTGGAACGGTTCTATGGACCACAGAGTGCCGGCACCTTGCGCGAAGCAATGGAAAAGGCGCGAGCCGGGTAACAAACTGTCGATCCCCCTTCTGCCTGTGCCACTTTCAAAAACAATGCCGCGATGCTTGTCAGTGACCGACAACGCCACCAGTTGAGCATGCCAGTGAAGGTTGTGCTCTCCTCACGCTCACTGTCGTAGATAAGGTTCAGTTGCCCTTGCCAGGCCGTCCGCCTGGGACATTTGTCCCGTCTGTCGTTTACAAAGTCGGGACACTTGCCCTGGCGGACAATGAGGGATCACACTACTGGATTTTCGCTCCAGACAGTACGCTTATGGTGTATCATCAAACAACAAGTCTGGAGAGAAAACCTATGTTTGCAAGACGATACGTGATCTTACTCAGTTTACTCGCTGGGGCTACCCTGATCCTGGCGGCCTGTGCTCCAGGTGTCACGAGAGGCAGTGATGCCGATAGGGCAGAAGATGGCCACGTAGAGGAAGCGGCCCCGGGCCACGAGGATGCAGAATCGGCGGAAAGCCACGAGGATGCGGAAGTGGCAGCAGACCACCAGGGCGAAGAAGAGCACGGCAGCGCACACGAGGTCCTCGACGGCGCCGAAGAAATTCGCATCGTGGCCAACGAGTTTGGGTTCGAGCCGGCCTCTCTGCATCTGCACGAGGGTGAAGCGGTAAACATCGTCTTCGTCAACGAAGGCGTAGTGGAGCACGAAATAGAGCTGGAAGCGTTCGGCCTCCACCTTCACGCCGAACCGGGCGAGACGGTCACCGCCGGCTTTGTTCCCGATCAGGCGGGCACTTTCGAGTTTGGCTGCTTCGTGCCGGGGCACTATGACGCCGGAATGGCCGGCGAGCTGATCGTCGAGGCAGCTCACTCCTAGGACGAATTGGCCAATTTATCCGGCGAAAGTCGTATGCCTGACCAACTGTGAGCGTGCCCTATGAGCAGAACCGACCTGTTCTCCTCCCCTGATCCTCAGTTCCCCTCCCTACCCTGGCGGTATGGCGACGAGGATATCGACCCCGACGCCTTGCTACCGTTCGCCATGCTCGGCGCGGACGAAGGCTGGTTGCACGGCATCCTATCCTGGGCGTGCAGCCGGCCCGACCTGTCTGCCGCCCGCTACTGCTATAGCCTGGGCCGCGAGCTGGCAAGGGCTCGCCGTCGCCGCGCAGCCTGGCTGGCGCTGGAGACAGCCCTCACTGTCTGTTGTCAACAGGTGCCGCCCGCGCCTGGCTTGGCCGGCGAGGCGCTGGGCGCGTTGGGCAAGCTGTTGGACGACATCGTCGACTCGCCCGGAGCCATCCAATATCTTGAGCGGGCGCTGACCGTCTGGCGTACCGTGCGCGGAGAAACCGATTCCCAGGTCGCCGAAATTCTCAACAATCTGGGCTACCTGCACAAGCGTGCCGGCCGCATGGATCAGGCGCAGGACTGTTATGAACAGGCGCTGGCCATCTGGCTGGAAGTCCTCGATCCACAACATCCGCACATCGCGGCCGTTCTGAACAATTTGGGGGTTGTGGCGCGGGTCGCAGGTCGCCCGCGCGAGGCGCGCCAGCACTACGAAAAGGCGCTGGCTATCAGCCGTGCAGTTCACGGTCCCACAGCTTCGACCACCGGAACCGTTCTGGTCAATCTGGGGGCCGCCTGCCAGGACGAAGGCGATGACGGTGCTGCCCTGCGTTACCTGACGGCGGCGCTATCCATCCTGGAAGAGGCCGACCAGGGGGTGGCACACGACCTGGCCGCCGCCTGCAACAACATGGGGCACCTGCTGCTGGGCTGCGGCGAACATGACCGGGCACGCCGCCTGTTCCTGCGCGCTCTGGCCCTTTACGAAAAGGCAGGCACACCGGCGCCATTGGAGATGGACTGCATCCTCAACAACCTGGGGGTTCTCTACCACGCTACGGGAAAGACGCAGGCGGCCCTTGAAGCTCTGAGCCGGTCCTATGCCCTCCGCTACCGCCTCTTAGGCTCCCAACACCCCCAGACCACGGACATCCTGTACAAACTACAGCGGACGTACACCCTTTCGGGAGAGCAGAACTGCGATTCTACTGCTACCTTGATCATGCCCATCACGTCGCCCAATTAGTGGAGGGGATAAAAGTACTGACAATAAGTCCGGTGGGACCGCGTTGCAATAGGTGGCCCCTTATGCCACACTATGTCTGAACATATCTGTTAGTAGTGGTTACGGAAAACCGGAACGAGAAAGATGAATGGACAAAGCTGGCAGCGTCTAAATCTGCTCGAGCGCATCAGGTGGTTACGCTACGTCCTGCCACCGGCGCTCGTCGTCATAGTCGTCTTCTACCAGCTTGGGGTTGCGCAATGGCTTTCCCAGCAATAAGTACACACCGTCAATTACGCTTTTGAAATCGCCTTCTACAGCTTTGCCGGTCCTGTCGTCACCTGGCTCACGCTGGCCTGGGTGGAGCGGAGCCTGCGCGAGAAAGAAACGTTGGAGCGGGAGGTGCGTGCGCGGACCCAACAGCTGGCCAGCCTCACGGAAGCCTCCGCCGACGCCATCCTCAGCCTCGACGAGGCCGGCCGCATCGTTTCCTGGAACCGCGGGGCAGAACGGATGCTGGGCTACGCGGCAGACAGCGCTATTGGCGCCGGTCTCGACCTCTTCCTGGCCGACGCACCCTCCCTCTCGGCCCGACTGGAGGAAGCAAACGGCGCTGTGCAAAACTATGACGCCGAGGCGCGCACGCGCGACGACCGCACCCTGAACGTCAACCTCACGCAGACGCGCCTCAACCGCAAGGGCGGCTCAGCCAGCCTGCTCATCATGCGCGACGTCACGGCGCGCCGCGAGCGCGAGGCCGTGGTGGAGGAAGAGCGGGCGCGCATTGCGCGCGACCTGCACGACGGTGTGGCCCAGACGCTCTACTTCGCTGCGTTGCAGGCGGATGCGGGCCGCCAACAACTGGCCCAGGACCCGCAACAGGTGAAGGACACCCTCCAGGAAATCGGCGTCAAGATCCGCCAGGTGATTCGTGATGTCCGGCGCACCATTTTCGCTTTGCGCCCGCTTGACTGGTCAAAGGGCAGCTTCCTGGAAGCCGTACAACGGTTTGCCGCCAGTTTCGCGGAGCAGATGGGCTGGCAATTACACGTGGAGATCGCCGCCGATTTACCACCCGTTCCACCGCGCCTGCAGCCGACCCTCTTTCGCCTGATCCAGGAATCTCTCAACAACGTGGCCAAACATGCCGATGCCTCGCAGGTGTGGCTCAGCCTTGCTGCAGACGAAGCTGGTGCTTTGCGGCTCACGGTGCGCGATGATGGCGCCGGCTTCGACCCGCGGCAGACGGAATGGGGGCTGGGCCTGGAACAGATGAAGAGTCGTGTGCGCCGTAGCGGTGGACAGGTGTCCATCGCCGGCGCGCCGGGTGAAGGCACGACGGTCGGCGCCACGTTGCCCCTGGGTGAAGGAACACATGAGTGAAACGATTACGGTGCTCCTGGCCGACGATCACAACGTTCTACGCCAGGGAATGGCCCAGGTCCTGGATATGCAACCGGATATTGAGGTCGTGGCCCAGGCCGCCGACGGCGAAGAGGCCGTGCGCCTGGCAGCGCAGCACCGGCCCGACATCGTGCTCATGGACATCAACATGCCGGGGCTGGACGGCGTTGCCGCCGCGCGCCGCATCACCTCCGACTTCCCCGAAACGGGCGTGATCATCCTCACCATGTACCGGCGCGATGACTATGTGTTCGAGGCCATCAAGGCCGGGGCTAACGGCTACCTGCTCAAAGAGGTGGAGCTAGACGAGCTGCTCGACGCCGTGCGCGCCGTGGCCCAGGGTGAAGCCGTCATCGATTCGGCCATCGCCAGTCGACTGCTGGACGAATTCCGGCGCCCCGCGCCGGCTGCCGACGCCGAAGAGGATGAGCCCGACCTCGCCGAACGAGACCTGGAAATATTGCGCCTGCTGGCGCAGGGATTGAGCAACCAGGACATCGCCGACCGCCTGTACATTGCCGAGAAAACGGTACGCAACCGGCTCTCCGGCATCTTCCGGCGGCTGCACCTGGAGAACCGCACGCAGGCCGCCCTCTACGCCATCCAGGAGGGCATCGCCGAACCTGACGTCTCCGGCGATGAGAAGGAAGTTGAAGACGAGTGAGCCGCATCTTGGGTACAAAGCATTTACCTCTGCTTTGTGAAAAATGTAACTTAGGATGTATCCGCTCCCTATACCACTGTAGATGGCAACCAGATCCATATCTCCTATGCTCACTACCAGGAAAGTGTAATTAGAGCAACGGCACGCTCCAGACGAGCGCCAAGCAGCAACGTGTGCTGTTCGCATGGTTGGGCGGGATTTGGAGGCAAGATGCAAAGGCGAAACTACCGTTTCCTTGTCCTACTTGCCGTCATATTGCTTCTGATGGCCTGTGATGGCAACGGAACAGAGAGCGGCGCCAGCCCTATGGATGGCGATCAAATTGGGCCGGGCATGATGGGCGATCAGGACGGCGGCGATGTCGTGGGACCGGGTATGATGGACGAGGAGAATGCCAGCGAAGAGATGGGGCCCGGTATGATGAGCGGCAGCGCCTGGGGTGACGGCGCCTTCGAAAGCAACGGTGAACGCATCTACTTCACCGGCACCAGCGAGCGCAGCGGTGCTATCGACTATAGCGGTGGCCCGGACACCGGTGGAATGATGATGGGTGGGCGGCTCTCTTGCGCCTCCTGCCATGGACCGAACGCCCGGGGCGGAGTCCACACAATGCACGGGGAAACGATGAGCGCGCCCAACATTCGCTGGGACGCACTTGCCGGACACGGTGAGGAAGACGACGATCACGGCACTGCAGACGACGACCACGGCGAAGAAAGCGAGGGTTACACCCTGGAGACGTTCCGCATGGCCGTCGTCGAGGGACAACATCCGGACGGAATGCCGCTCAGCGAAGAAATGCCGCGCTGGCAGATGAACGACGCCGACTTGCGCGATCTGGCTGCGTACCTGCAATCCTTGTCGGGGGAGTAGAGCGGCGCTCAGCTTTCGGTTATCAACTGCACGAGCAGCCGATTGTACTCCTGGGCTTGCTCCACAGGCGCGGCATGACCGCTCTTCGACAGTTCAAAGAAGCGCCCATTGGGCAGCAGGCGAGCCGTCATCTGTGCCCGTTCAGTGGGCACAATACGGTCGGCCGGACCGTGAACGACATAGGCGGGCGCTTCAATTTCCTGGAGGCCTTCCAACCCCTGATAACCCCAAAAAGCGTCTTTCACCGTCTGCCAGGCCGAACGGCGGCGCGGGAGTGGATTGGCCTTTAACATCTCCTCCACAAGATAGTCTGGTGAACCTGGGTGGAAAGCCGCGAGCTTGGCCAGCGGACGCATGATCCAGCCACTGGGAACAATGTTGTAGAGGCGCAGCGCCAACGCCAGCCGGAGAAAAGGGTATTCCCAGGTAGGCGTCATGCCATAAGCCGCGCCCCCGGTGAGCATCATGGCGCGCACCGGGTGCTGTTTGGCGTACTCCAGCGCCAGCGCCACGCCATAGCTCCAGGCAACCAACAGCGGCGTTTCGATCTCCATAAGGGCAAGCAGGTCAGCTAAATCTCGCACATGGCCTACCAGCGTGTGTTTCTTGCGGTCGTCGGAACCGCCGTTCCCTGCCAGGTCGTAGGCCAACAACTCGTAGCGGCTGCGTAAAGCATATAGTTGCAAATAGGCATCCCAAAGGTTCCCTAACCCACCGTGGAGGAAGACCAGGGTCGGTGGTGGACCGGGCAGATGGAGCCTGTTAAGGTGCAAGCCGGGGCGAATCTCAAGCGGAGCCGGTTCCGGCAGACGGTCGCGCACCTCCTGGAAGGACGGTTGTCCCCACCTCATTACGCGGCTGCCGCTGCTGGCGCCTCGCGCGCA
>CAYSMQ010000239.1:0-7779 GCA_964432035.1 uncultured Ardenticatenaceae bacterium | reverse complement strand
CGGCGGCGTCGGCGATTTGCTTCTGGGTGTAGCTGGTGCCGTAGCCCATTTCGGTGACGAGCTTGAGGGAGTTGGGGTGCAGGCCCATGCGAATGTTGAAGTCGACGAGCACCATGCCGATGTTGTCGAATTCGGGTTGTAGGAGGCCGACGAGGAGTTCGTTCAGATCCTGGGAGAAGCTCTGAAGCTGCGCGGGGCCCAGGTTCTTTTCGATTGCCAGCTCGCTGAGCTTGTCCTGCATCATGACGGCGAGCAGGGGATCGAGGCGATCCTTAATCTGTGGCTGGCGCACGCTGTCACGGAAGGCGTCCATGGCAGTGAGGAAACGCCAGGGGTCGCGCACTTTGGCCACGTAGGTGCCGTTGCCCACGATGGCGCTGGCGCCGGGCGGGCGGTTGAAGTGCTCGACGACGATGGGTTGCGCGGTGCCCCATTTGAGGGTCATATCGGTTGTTTTGACGAAGAAAACGTCGGCGGTGAAGACGTTCTTGCCGCCAAAGATGCCGCGCTCGATGAGGTCTCCCAGCACGGGGATGCTATTGGTGCTGAGGACGTGGGTGCCGGACGTGAAAGTGCCAAGCGGCTCGCCCTGACGCACGAAAACGGCGGTTTCGCCGGGCTGTACGATGAGGGGGGAGCCGAGCTTAATGTCGCCGGGACCGCCTTTTGGCACCTTTTGCACCATTTCGTCTCGCAACCAGGGTTCGGCGGCTACACGATCTAGAATTTGAGCCATGGGAATCTCTCCTGTGTCATAATTGGCTTAGCACCGTTTGCACCGAATGAGCGCGAATTTTCTCGAACTAAAAAGATAATGATTCGTGTCCATTCGTGTGAATTCGATGCTAAAAAACTCCTGAAAAATAAATGCTTAATCGGCGCCGCTCAGGATGTCCTGGCGACCGTTGAAAGCGTTGTTCGCTTCTTGGATGGAGGCGTCGAGTTCGCGGATGCGTTGGCGCACGTCGCCGTCTTCTGTGACGGCGGCCTGCAGGGCAGTGACGTTGGCGGAGATGACCTCGGAGTACTCTAGCATGTTGGCGTCGAATTCGTAGAGGCGGGCGAGATCTTCTTCGTCAATTTTGACGGCGTCGAAGAAACCGCTGTAGCCCTGGGGCGCATCTTTGATCTTGCCAATGAGGCCCATGAGGCGGCTGTCGGCGCGTCCGAGGGGCTCGGCGTGCTCGATGGCCAAAGAGATGTCGCTACTGAGGTCCTGGTGTACGTTGGAAAGGGTGAGGCGGGTCTGTTCCAGACGATTGGCGATGGTGTCGCGCAGGATCTGGTCGGCCTCGCGACGCCGGCTACGCTCCATATAGCCGCCGAATCCGGGCAGCTTGCGGGCAAGACGCCCGAGCCAGGTGGATTCGTCTTCTATCTTCTGGAACATGTCGGGCGCGGATGAGCCTTTTAAGGGATCTTTTTTATACGGATCGGTCATGGTGTGCTCCTTAAGCATCGAGGTGGCTTGATAGGGTTGATTTTAGCCGAGGGTGGGCGGTGTGCAAGTGGGAAGAAAGTAAGTGAAAAGGTTGCAGGTGAGAAGGGCCAGTCGTTGTTTAGCCTGATAGCTGAGAAATTTACAACGGTGTTGCGCGTATAGCGGATGGGGGAGGTGATCAAGGTGATCATGTTTGTGTGTTTTTTCCGCGGTTATGTCTAGTTAATGGGCGGGGTGTGGTGTTGGTTGGCGTCTGGTAACTATACGGGGGATGGTGGGGGGAAGTTGCAGGGGCTAGTGGCAAGGGTGATGTCGGTTGAAATCGGCAGCTAGAGAGGCGGGAAACATGCTGAAGCATGTTGAAATGGTGGGACAGCGGTTCCTGCCCATTGTCCTCTAACGCTCTCTGCTGGACTCAAAGAGCCTTCCTTGTGTGGGTTTGGCATCTGTGACCAAGCTGAGAAATTGTTCGGCGCCTGATAAGGCTGTTTGCACCCAATTGCGGCGGGAGAGAGCGACATACAGAGCGGCGGAGCGGGCCTGGCAATTGAAAGATTTCTTGGGATTGAACATGATGTCGGTGAAGGCAGCGACTTCGAGCAGTTGTTCGGCAAGACCTCGATTGTCATTTAAGGCGCGGAGGTACAGCCAGTCATAGAAGGCAGTCTTTGGTTCAAGCGGCCAATCGGTGTCCTCAAAATGGAAGCCTTCCAGAGCGCCCGACGTTTTTAGGCGCGGGTCCGTCTTAGCTTCACGCGCATCTTTTGTGTAAAGATCGTCGTACTGTGCATTCCCCTGAAATACCTTGCTACCTTGGAACGCTGCCTCGACGGTTAGTTGACGGCAATTCCTGTCATGGAACGTCAGATTAAAGGCGCTAAGTGCGACTCCAAGCCTGTCAGGAGACTTGGTGGAGATCTCAAGAATCAGGCCGTCGACGTAATCTTGAGCAGCGTCATGTAATGCGCCGATAGACTTTTGAGCCTGGGTCAGAGCAAACCCAGGGTACCAAGTAAAGGAGACAGATTCTTCTCTCACCAGGCGGTCATCATCGCGGGTAGGAACGAAGATCGGTCTTTGAGCCATTGTTTTCAGTCCCGTGTCTTATTCTTTCGCCAATTTGTCCCAATTGCCTGGTCGTGAACGGAAGAGTCCCGGCTTCGTGTTCAACTCCACACCGTTCCAGTCGTCGCCATTTATTTCAGTCCACTGTCTATGCTGGTTCCAATTTAAAAAAGAGACCTCGCAGACGTAATCTGGTTTGATTGGTTCACAGACAAGCACTTCGGCCTGGGGGTTAGTTGGGTAGAAATCGGGAATGGAAAGGTCAGAACGGCGGATGGTGCGCTTACCCTGAAAAACTGTATCAGCAAACATTGCCTGCAGCGCTTCCACGCGTTTTAGCGAGGGCAAAGGCCTGTGACGCACTTCCGCGCTAGCGGCATTTTCCTCACAAAAGGCGCAGTCTAGCCGCCATAGTAACGCGTGATCCAATCCTAGAACTACCCACTTTTCATCACTTGTCTGCTGACGCACCTTATAGAACATCTGGTAATTGGGAAATGAAATACTGACAGAGACCGTGTGCTTATGCCCATCGTAGCGGGCTGAGTCTACGGCGATGAACCGTCGTCCTTTCCGAGCCTTGCGCTCTAGCGTCGCTCTTGGTAACAAGCCCTCTCGCAAAATTCGCGCCAAGTTCTCACTACGTGTGAAATGGACAACCTTCTGAATATGGCGGCGCTCACAGATCTCCTTGATGCAGTGGCGGCGTTGGACTTGCCGATTTGAAGTTTGCCTAGGAATGAGCTGTTTGCGATGAGGAGAGGCCGCTGTGCTGAAAGGCTCGCCGGCGGAACGATGATCACGCAAGTGTTGGCCGAGCTTTTGCTGGGCAATAAATGACTTGCAGTAGTGGCAACGAATATAGAGTGTGCCGTTGCGTTCCTCATATGCGGGTGAGCACATGGTTGTAATTCTTGTGGGCTACGATGATTGTCTAGCAGTCCAATTTGATATTGCGATCTTGGATCGGAAACGCAAGCTGTGTCCGATTAGCTTGCTGCCCACACCGCGACCTGCATTGCATCGATTATACTGAAACCTGGATGACTGCAAAAGGCGTGCCGAGTAGACATCTTGGGCGAACGCGTAAGTTGCAGGCCAGTACGTGTCCAAACGAGAAGTGCTAGCTGGGTCGTTGGTGAGAGGTGGAAACGCTGTGACGAGGTGGGTGCTACGTCGATTCGCTGGCCGAATGGGCTTTTGGTGTGGGTTGGGTGGTGTCTCTATGGCGGGTGAAGAGGGCGCGGGGGGAGGGGTGGGAGCGGTGGAGGAGCCAGAAGAGGATGAGGCCGAAGAGGAAGTTGGAGGAGGTGGTTTCGACGAAGTGGGCGAGGCGCACGGCGTCGGGCATGAAGGGGTTGGGGACGAGGTGGCCGAGGTTCATGGGTAGGGCGACGAAGAAGGCAAGGGTGAGGGCGCCTTTCCAGCCGTGGCGGCGGAGCATCATGATCACGGGCAGGGTGAAGGCGACCCAAAGGAGGGCGCGCAGGGCTTGCCAGGGGTAGACGAGGGGCGTGTTGACGAGGTTTTGCCAGAGGGCGGCGGGGAAGCTGCCGGGATGCGCGCCCTGGTAGAAGGCGCGGACGGCTTCGCTGCTCCAGGCGACGTAGTAACCGAAGCCGAAGTAGAGGAGCTCGTAGACGACGATGATAGCGGCGAGTTTCCAGGCCCATTGGCCGGCGGAGAAGCGTCGCAGGTAACGGCGGGACTGGGTGGCGCCGGATCTGACGGATTGCGGTTTGTGGCGGCCGAAGAGGAGGACGGTGAGGGGCACGCCGGCGACGGCAAGGGCCAGACCGACGAGGAACATGGCGCCGATGAAGTCGAGGGGCATGGTGAGGACGGGCGTGGCGCCGCTGCCGATGAGTTCGCCGAGGTCGGTGAGGAAGGCGTAGGCTTCGATCTGGCCGACGAAGGTGTGGACGCCGTAGAAGGAGAAGGTGAGACCGGCGACGAGGGCCCAGCCTCTCCAGGTGGAGAGCCTGACGATGGTGGTGAGGATAAGGGCATTGACGAGGATCATGACGAGGGCGCCGACCATGGCTGCGCCGGCGTCGTCGGGGGAAGTGGCAGCAGCCATGTCGGTTAAGACCATGGCGCTGGTGGCGAAGTAGACGACGAGGAGGATGATGACGAGGGCGAGAAATTTGGCGAAGTTCTTAAGTGAATTCTTCACGACGACCCCCAGAATCTTAAATGCGTAGGCTTCTAGTCTCAGTATAGGATGAGGAACGGCCGAAACCATAGGGCTGGCCCGGGTTGTGAGGTTAGTCAGGGGTGATATGGTGATGTTTGTCAGGGGTGCGGGTGAGAAGGGCAGGCGTTGCCTGGCCGGACAGGTGTGCAGGTGAGAAGTTTGCAAATCTGCAGGTAGGAGTGTATCGGCGAGGTGTGAGAATGAGTTTCCAGGAACAGGCAGGATGCCGACGTGCCAGGGACCGGCAAGATGCCGGCGTTCCAGGAAGTAGAGGGGAAGGATTGCGCCGAGCGGCGCCGCGTTACTCTAGGAAGTATTCGGTTCCGCAGTAGGGGCAGCGGATGACGCCTTGGCCGGCAAGTTCGAGCTGGCCGCCGCAGACTTCGCACGTCTTGCGCTCGCGCAGTTCGCTGGCCTGGCGGGAGTAAAGCATGCCTTCGTCCCAGTTGACGTAGCCGGAGAAGAGGCCTTTACCCACAAGGTCGTGTAGCATGTTCTGGACCTCGTCGCGAGAGCTGTCCATCTCGATGGCGAGGTCGCTGATGGCGACCTGGCCGCGGGTCTTGACCATGTTGAGGAGCTCGCGCTGCTTTTGGGCTTGGGCGCCGGCTGCGGCTTCCTGCGTGCCTTTCCAGATCATGAAAACGCCGGCGCCGAGGGGGATGGCGAGTACAGCCGCGCCGAGGCCGAAGCCGAGAATGGCGGCGCTGGTGCTGAGGTTCCCGCCTACGACGTAGGAGCCCATGAGGGCCGTTAGAATGAGGCAGCCGATGACGCCGACTGCGATGAGAATGATGCCGATGGTTCGTCCCATTTAAGGTCCTTTTTGAACTACAGAGATTAGAGATTGGAGGTTCGTCCCGTTCAGACTCCTTCATTAAACCGCGATGGGTGTTCGGCAACCGCAGATCTCGTGTTAATATTTAGCCGAAGCCGCCGCCACCGCCGCCGGAGCTACCGCCGCTGAAGCCGCCGCTGAAACCGCCGCCACCGCCGCTGCTGCTGGAGGAGCGGGTGCTTTGGAGAACGGACTGGGTGTTGGTGAGCATGCGGGTGAGGCCGGTGGACATGCCGGCAAGGCCGCCTGCGAGACCGCCGGACATTCCTTCGAGCGAGGGCCGACCACCGCCCGAGCCGCCGGTGCCGCCGCGAACACTGCCGCCGCGACGTCCGACGCGGCCCGCGCCGCCATAGTAGGGAAAGGGCAAGTACCAGGGCGGGATGGGCGCGTTGGGTACGGCGGAAAATTTGCGGATCCAGCTGCGCTCGAGGCCGAAGGCCACGGCGTAGGCCAGGTATTTTTCAAAGACGTCGGAGGCTTCTTCGAGGTTTGTGTACTGCTCGATTTCCTGTAAATATTTTTTGAAGGCCATCCAGTAGGCGGTCGCCTGGGCGCCGGACTCGGTCTTTGAAGGCATGTAGCGGCCGGTAACGAAGAAGGCAACGGCGGAAACGCCGATGGCGAGCGGGAGACAGATAAGCAGCGAAAGGCCGTCCCCGGCAATGGCGCTGAGACCGAAGAAGGAGAAGAAGGCAAGGCCGCCAAGCCCAAAGCCGACGCAGCCGTAACGATTGCGCACGGATTCCGGCGATGATTTCACATAACCGCGGTCGACCAGCTCTTTGTAGAGGTCGCGACGGATGTCGGGCAGGCGATCGGCGAATTTGTACTTTAGACTGTCGAGATCGCGCGATTCACTGCCGCGGAAGATGCCCTCGATGGTTTTGCGCTCAAACGGGCGCAGGTCGCCGAGGGGTTTGTCGGTTCGCTGGAAGGTGTAGTCTTTGCCCTTGCCGGTTTCGGCCATGGTTAGATAACCGCGCTCGGCGAGATCGATGAGCGTGGACATGATGTCGTGAATGTGCGCCGTCTCGTCGACGAGTGTGCCAACGACGGCAGGCGGGGTGTCGGCGGGCGGTTCGGAGACGTAGTCGGGCACGACGCCGATGTCAGGATCACGTCCGCGCGTGTACCAGTTGACCAGGGCCAGGACGGGACCGCCGACGAGGACAAGCAGACTGACGAGTAGCACGATGATGTTGATGACGTCGGCGCGCTGCTCGGCGGCCTGCCAGCCGGGCGTCTCGATGGGCAGCTGTCCGCTGGGGAAGCGCACGCCGACTTCGACGGCCTTTCCGCTGCCGCGCGGTTGGAGTAGGGTGTATGTGACTGTGCGCCCACCTTCAGAGACCGAGGTTTCAATGGCGTTGTTCTCAACGCCGCCTATGAGGGCTGTCGTCGATGCGGCTTGAATGCCTTCGGGAAGGATTATGGTGATCGTGCTGTTCTCGACGCGCGCGCCAAGGTCGGCGGGGAGGGCGTTCCAGAAGACTTGATCGCCGCTGGGTTCAGTGCGCACCCCACCGCGCACGCGGTAGTTAAGGATGTAGCTATTGGGCCCTAGAGCGGACGGGAAGTACCAGTTAATCTCGGTTTCGCCGCCACCTCTGGAGACGTCGAAGGTGTATGGCTCCCGCGAGCTCGATTCCTGGTATTGTGTATCGCCTTCGCGCACGCTGACTTGGTCAATGCCGTCCAGCCCTTCGTGTTCGATATTGCGATAGCCGAAGGTGAAAGGGGCGCCGGAGAAGTCGAGTACCTGGCGCTCGGTGACCAGAAGGTCGCCGTTTTCCTGGACCTGAATTTCTACGTCGAAGCGCTCCCAGAAGAAGGTCTTAGTCTGCGCGGCAGCACTCGAGGTCAGGGTCAGCGCGCCAATCAGGACGACTGCAAGCGCGGCTATGATCGTGACTTGCTGAATTTTAATCGTTCGTTTCATGGTAGTCATTATGAATGGCCTTATTGTGAATAGAACCCGGCTATTATAGTGGATCGTAGAACAAGCGTGAAGTGTTGGAAATGGGAGATTGGTTGAGTGAGATTGAAGATTGGTTAATTGGAGATGGATCGGGATGCCATGTGGCGGGAGATGAGATGGTCGAGTTGTCCATTTTCTTCAAGCGCTTGTAGCGCGGTGTTTAGTTCGCTCAGTAACCTTTGATCATCTCTACGTACAACCATGGCGAAAGGTTCCACGGTGACGGGTTCGGCGACGAGGCGAAGGCCGTCGTTTTG
>CAYSMQ010000238.1:7067-7818 GCA_964432035.1 uncultured Ardenticatenaceae bacterium | reverse complement strand
CGACGTCTTCGATGGCTAGCGTGCCTTCGGCGCCGGAAGCGGAGCCGTATTCGGGGCCGATGTCCGTGTATTCGCCGGTGGCCAGGTTCAGTGTGCCCAGCTCTTCTTCATCGGAGGCGTAGAGTGTGCCGCCGGCGGGGGCAAAGGCGATGGCTTCGACTTCGTTGGAGCCGGTGCGGCCGATGAGGGTCACGGCACCGGTGACGGGGTCCAGGGTGACGAGGGCGTCTTCGATGCCGAATGAGCCGCCGTTGTCGGCGACGGCGTAGCAGACGCCGGAGGTCTGCGCGTGTAAGGGCCTGCCGGTGAGGGTGAGGACGGCGATGGTCAAGCTTAGAGCTGCTGCTAAGAGTAGGGCGCCCGCAATTGTCCTTTTCATGTTCTGCTCCTTAGGGGCGAAGGTTGTCGCCGGTACTTATACCTGTACAGAGTCAGGGGATCGTCTGTCAGGATGGATGAAGCGGCGATGTATCGGAGCTTGTTAAGGACAAGCACGACGGCCGGCTTGGGCGTCGAGCGTTCAATGTAGTGCTGCAGTGTGGGGCGGCTCGGTGTTTGCTGTGATGTATGGCCGATCGCATTGCTTCCTAAAGTCAAGCGGAGGCAGAAACGATCCCCTGACTGTCGCCTGAAAATTGTGGGATGTTAATCCGTTGTTTTCAGGTAAAGATAGTGTAGGGGCGGAGGCTTACAATTAAGCTTACGGGTGGGGATTGGGGATTGGGGGGTTGGGATTTGTTTGGGACGTGTG
>CAYSMQ010000238.1:4476-7057 GCA_964432035.1 uncultured Ardenticatenaceae bacterium | reverse complement strand
GGGGAGGAGCAAGAAGGAAGAGGGTAAATTGGTTGACTGGGGACTGGAGATTGGAGATTGGGGATTGGAGATTAGAGATTGGGGTTTGGGGTGGGGAAGAGGTGGGAGAGGCGGACCTGGGCCTGGGGGGCGGTGCTGAGGATGTAGTCCTGGATGGCGGTTAAGTGTTGTTGGACGGTGTGGGGAGGGACGCCGGCGGGGGCGTAGGTGGTGTAGATGACGTTGCGGGTGGTGGGGGTGATGCGCGTGCGGCGGTCGGGGCCGTAGATGATGTTGGAGATGATGCCTTGTCCATCGGCGATGAACATGTCGCCGCCTTTGAGGGTCTGGGATTTGCCGCGGAGGGTGGTGTAGGTTTCGTGGCCCTGGGAGACGTGGAGGCGCAGGGGCAGCTGCAGCGTGTCGAGGTCGTGTCCGGCGGTGAGCAGGAGGTGGTCTAGTTCGGCCATGAACATGGCGTCGACGAGGGTGGAGACGGTGGGTAGCGGTTTCTGTTTGTGCACGACGGATTCGAGCTGAAGCTGGACGTGGTAGGTTTTCTTGAAGTTGCGGTAGTAGTCCTGGTAGGCCTGCAGAACGGGATCCTGGGCCATGGCGTCGCGATCGTGGTCCTGCCAGCGGGCGCGCAGGCGCTGTTGGAGCCGGGTCTTGGCGCTTTGTAGGTCGGGGTGCCTGGCGTGGTTTTCGGCGTTGTCGATGGCCAGGACACCGGCGTGGGCTTTGGGGAAGGCGTCTTTCCAGGCGTCGGTGAGTTGGAATAGGGGTGGCATGAGGGTATTAAAGCAGGGCACGGGGATGGGTGCAAGGGAGGGAAAAGAAGAAGGAATAAGGAAGAAGGAAGAGGTTAAATGGTGGCGGCGAGGTAGTCGAGGATGGGTTGGCAGTCGGGGTCGAGGTGCTCACCGGCCATTTGGTGGTAGATGGCGAGGTAGTTAGTAAGGGTTTCGGGGGCGAAGCCGTGGTTGGCGATGAGCTGGCGCACCCAGTCGATTTCGTGTTGGACGAGGCTCATATCGCCGAAGGTGAGGGCGGCGCGGATGCCGTCGCCGAGGTGCAGGTTGGCGATTGTGAGGTGGGGTAGCGCGACGCCGTCGTTGCGGTAAAAGTGCAGTACGTGGTTCTCGAGCAGGGGGCGCCGACGGTTGAAGCAGGCGAGGGCGCGCGCGTAGGATTGGGGCACAGGGTCTGCGGCGGGCGTCTCACGTTGTTCGGTGAGAATGCCGGTGATTTCCTGGGCTGCGGTTTGCAGGTCCTCGCCGAGGAAAAAGCCGGGCATTTTGTCTTGCAGGCGAGGAAGCCGGTTAAAGATGAGGCCGCCATAGGCAAGGGGCGTGTCGTGGTCGTGCAGGAAGCGGGCCATGGTGAGCGCGGCGGCGGCGGCGGGTAGGGTCTGCGCGGCGAGGACGAAGAGGTTGGGACGGGCGTTTTCCAGGGCGTGCTCCAGCTGGGAGACGGGCACGTTGGCGCCCAGGAAGGAGGCGGGCCAGCCGCGGTAGCGCAAGAGGAGGGTCAGTAGAAGGAGGGGGAAGGCATGCTCTTCGCGCGGCGGGCAGGCCAGAAGGATGGTCTGGGCGCGGGTTGCCGGGGGCGCGTCGGCGAGAAGGGCGTTGACGCGGCGCAGGGTCACGGTGGAGGCGAAGTGCTCTTGCTGTACGGTGGCCTGGCCTTCGTACCACAAGCGGCCGACTTCGGAGAGGCCTTTTTGCAGCAGCTCGACGATGACCAGCTCCGGCGCGTGGCGGGCGAGGGCGTGGGCTTCCTGGCGCTCGACCTTTTCTTCGTCGAAGGCGAGACAGGCGGCGATCCAGGCCTGGCGCAGGTTAGCCAGGTCTTCCAGGGCGGCGTCGGGCACGGTGCGCGCGCCCGGCGGCGCGGCAGCGGCGCGGTTGAGGGGATCTTGCCCGCTTTCCTCGAGGTCGCGCCATAACTGGGCGGCCTGTCCAATGCGCAGCCCTTCTTGCTCGCGGGCCATGAGCCATTTGACGGTCTCCAGGTCGCGTTGGGAGTAGAGACGGTGCCCGCCGGGGGTGCGATCGGGCATGGGTAGCTCGTAGCGGCGTTCCCAGGCGCGAAGGGTGGCGGGGTTGATGCCGGTTTCGCGGACGATGACTTTTAAATTGTAGCGTGGTGTTGTTTCGTTCATAAATTCCTAAGCGATGGCACGCTTCTAAATGATACTTATCTATGCCATGCCGACAAGTGCAAGAATATCATCAAATTGGCATTTGTCAACTGTTTGTACAGGAAATCTTGACAAAAACCTAAAAAGTTGCTAAGCTGTTTGCACTGACATTTCGAACAGGAGACAGTTGATGACAATTCAAGTTGATGCGTGGGAGAGTGGTTTGCTGGTTCAAGCGTACGCGCCGCTGGAAAACCGGCTGCGGCACGATGTGCAGTTGCTGGCCGACCGGGCGCAGACGGAGCTGGCCTATCATTTTTGTCGCGAGATGACGCGCATACATAGCCACACTTTTTACGTGGCAAGCGCGCTGTTGCCCAGGGCGGAGCGGCGGGCGATACGGGCCTTGTATGCGTTTAGCCGGGTGAGCGACGACCTGGTGGACCGCGGCGGCGAGGA
>CAYSMQ010000238.1:0-4466 GCA_964432035.1 uncultured Ardenticatenaceae bacterium | reverse complement strand
CCGCCATAGGCAAGGGGCGTGTCTTGGTCGTGCAGGAAGCGGGCCATGGTGAGCGCGGCGGCGAGGACGCGGAGGAGCAATTGCAGGCCTGGCGGCACCGTAGCCTGCACAGCACGCCACAGGCGCAAGATGCAGTAGCGCTGGCGTGGGCGGACACGCGCACACGGTACCAGATTCCGCGGCAGTATGCGGAACAGTTGTTGGACGGCATTGCCACGGACCTGCACCGCTCGCGTTTTAGTACGTTTGCCGAACTGGCGCAGTACAGCTATGGGGTTGCTTCTACGGTGGGCTTGATGAGCATGCACATCGTGGGCTACAGCGGGAAGGAAGCGATTCCATACGCGGTGAAGCTGGGCGTGGCCCTGCAACTGACGAACATCCTGCGCGATGTGGGCGAGGATTGGCGGCAGGGACGTCTCTATCTGCCGCAAGATGAGCTGCAGGCGTTTGACTTGACGGAGGCGGACGTGGCGCGGGGCGTGGTGACCGACCGTTGGCGGGCGTTTATGCGCTTTCAGATTGTGCGCGCGCGGAAACTGTATGCGGAGGCGCTGCCGGGTGTGATGCTCCTGGATAAGAAGGGGCGACTGGCGGTGGCGGCGGCGGCAGAATTGTACCGGGCGATACTAGACGATATTGAAGCGAACGATTATGATGTCTTTACGCGCCGGGCGCACACGACGACGCGGCGCAAATTGAGTTTGATGCCCGGCATTTGGTGGCGCACACGGTCGGGAGATTGGGGGTAAGTCATGCAAGAGAAGGTAATACTCATTGGCAGCGGATTTGGCGGGCTGGGCGCGGCGGCGCGACTGGCGGCGCGCGGTTACGAGGTTGACGTCTTCGAGAAGCTGGACAAGCCGGGCGGACGCGCTTATGTGTTTGAGCGGGATGGGTTTACGTTTGACGCGGGGCCCACGGTGATTACGGCGCCGTTTATGTTTGACGAGATTTTTGCGGCAGCCGGGCGCAGGCGGGAGGATTACGTCGAGTTCAAAATGCTGGACCCCTTTTACCGCATTTTCAACCACGAGGGGCGCCCGTTTGATTACAACGGCGACGGTGAGTTCATTGCGGAGCAGATTGCGCGGTGGAACGCGGCGGACGTGGCGGGCTATGAGCGGTTCATGGACAGCACGCAGGCTATTTTCCAGAAGGGGTTTGTGGAATTGGCGGACAAGCCGTTTCTGCACATGGGCGACATGCTGCGCGTGGCGCCGGACCTGCTGCGCCTGAAGTCGCACAAGCCGGTTTACGATTACGTGGCGCAGTTTATTGAAAACGAGTTTTTGCGGCGCTGTTTCTCGTTCCACCCCTTGCTGATCGGCGGCAATCCTTTTGACGCGTCGTCGATATACGCCATGATTCACTATTTGGAGCGAGAGTGGGGCGTGCATTATGCCATGGGCGGCACGGGGGCGTTGGTGGCAGCGCTGGCGCAGCTGATTGAAGAGCTGGGCGGGCGGCTGCACACTAACAGCGAAGTGACAGAGATTGTGGTAGAGAATGGGCGGGCCAAAGGCGTGCGGCTGGCGGACGGCACGGTGCACTGGGCGGACCACGTGATCAGCAACGCGGACGTGGCCTGGACGTATCTGAACCTGCTGCCGGCGCGGGCGCGCGGTTTGCGCAATAGCGACGCGCGCTGGAAGAAGCTGACGCGCTACAGCATGTCGCTGGTTGTGATCTATTTTGGCACGAAGAAGCTGTACCGGGACGAGGGGCGGCTGGCGCATCACAACATTATCCTGGGCGAACGGTACGAGGGGCTGCTGGCGGATATCTTCAAGCGCAAGGTGCTGCCCGATGATTTCTCGCTCTATTTGCATATGCCGACGATGACGGACCCGTCGACGGCGCCTGAGGGACACGAAGCGTTTTACGTCCTGTCGCCTGTGCCACACCTGGGTGCGGATGTGGATTGGGCGCAGGCGGCGCGGCCGTACCGGGATGCGATTATGCAATTTCTGGAAGACAATTATCTGCCGGAGTTGCAGGACAATATCGTGACGGAAACGATGGTCGACCCGCGTTATTTCCAGAATAGGCTGAACAGCTATCTGGGCGCGGGCTTTTCGGTGGAGCCGATTCTGACGCAGTCGGCGTGGTTCCGACCGCACAACCGGTCGGAGGACGTGGAGAATTTGTATTTTGTGGGCGCGGGCACGCATCCGGGCGCAGGATTGCCGGGGGTGCTGTCGTCGTCCATTATCGTGGAAGAGCTGATTGCCGGAGCGCCGGCCGAGCAGGCTGCGGGCGCCGGGGTGTTGGCTGCCGAGCGAGAAGTGGTGTGATGGGCCAGGGAAAACAGATTCCGGTGGCAGGGCCGCGAACGGGGCTGCGCGTGTTGCGCGAGCTGGCGCGCGAGCGGTCGTTGTTGGCGGCGTTGGAAGTGATGCGCGAAGACGTGGGCCCGGCGTTCCAGATTACGTTGCCGGGGTTTGAGCCGGCGGTGCTGGTGGGGCCGGAGAGTAACCGGCAGATCATGGTCAGCCGGCGGGACCTTTTCCGCTGGCGCAATGAGTCGGATCCGGTGACGAAGCTGTTGCGCCACGGGCTGCTGGTGGAGGACGGCGAGCGGCACGCCTGCCTGCGGTCGGAGATGGCGCCGTTGTTACAGGGGTCGAACGTGAACGCGCAGGTACCGGCGATGCAGGCCTATACGGATCGCGTGCTGGCAGAGTGGTCGGAGGGGTCGGTACAGGACATGCTGGTGGAAATGCGGCGCGTGGCGCTGCTGATTTTTATGGGCACGTTGCTGGACGTGGATTTTGGGCCGGATATGGAGCGCATGTGGCAGCCCATCTTGCGGGCCATCAAGTATATTTCGCCGGGGCTATGGATTGTGTGGCCCGACGCGCCGCGCTTTGGCTACGAGGAGGCGCTGGCGTCGTTGGACGACTATTTGTACGGGTTGATTGAGGAGCGGCGGCGCGACTTACCAGATCGCGATACGCCAGAGGATTTGCTGAGTCATTTGGTTGGCGTGCCGGGGATGAGCGATGACCTGATCCGGGACCAAATTTTGACGATGTTAATTGCGGGACATGACACGAGTACGGCGCTGCTGGCCTGGGCTTTGCATCTGCTGGCGCGGCATCCGGACGTGATGGCGCGGGCGCAGCGCGAGGTGGACATGGTGGTGGGCGAGGGCCCGGTGACGGCGGAGGCGGCGGGCGGTCTGTATTTTCTGGACGCCGTGATTAAGGAGACCTTGCGCCTGTACCCGCCGATTCACGTGGGTAACCGCATTGTGGTACAGGAGGGCGAGATCGCGGGCTATGAGCTGACGGCGGGCACGCGAGTGATGGCCTCTATCTACCTGACGCACCGCGACGAGCGGTATTGGGACGAGGCGGAAGATTTCCGGCCGGAGCGCTTTGAGCGGGGCGGCGAGCGACCGAAGGCGTTTACCTACGTGCCGTTTGGCGGCGGTCCGCGCAACTGTATAGGGGCGACGTTTGCGCAGATTGAGGCGAAGGTGGTGCTGGCGCGTATCTTGCAACAGTTTACGTTGGAAGACGTGGGGCGCGAGGTGCGGCCCTATATGGGGGCCACGTTGGAGCCGCATCCGGGCGTCTTTTTGCGGGTGAAGCGGAGGCAGGCGTGACTTATTTTGGATTTCTGCTGCGGTTTGTAGGCATCCCCATTGTCCTGCTGCTGGCTGTGGCGTGGTGGGACCGGCGGCAGGGGCGAGCGCGACTGGCGTCGTTGCGTGGCTGGCCTGTGTGGGCGGGCATTTTGCTGCACATGGTGGTGGCGCTGGTGTATACGACGCCGTGGGATAATTATCTGGTGGCGACGGGCGTGTGGTGGTACGACCCGGCGCTGGTGACGGGAATCACGTTGGGGTGGGTGCCTATTGAGGAGTATACGTTTTTTGTGGTGCAGCCGCTGCTGGCGGGGTTGTGGTTGCTGTTTTTGGCGCGGCGAGTGGGGGCTGGGGGCGCGCTGAAGGCTGGTAGTGAGCGCTTTAGCGCGCGGGTGTGGCTGATTGTGGCGCTGGGCGTGGTGTGGGCGGCGTCGGCGCTGGCGCTGCTGGTGGGGGTGCAGCCTGCGACGTATCTGGCGCTGGAGTTGGTGTGGGCCTTGCCGCCCATTGGCCTGCAGCTGGCGTTCGGCGCTGATATATTGTGGCGCTACCGGCGCGTGGTGTTGCTGGCGCTGGCGCCGCTAACGCTTTATTTGAGCGTGGCGGACGCGTTGGCCATTGGCTGGGGGACGTGGACCATTGACCCGGCGCAGTCGTTTCACATCCTGATCGGCGGGGTGTTGCCGCTGGAGGAGTTGGTGTTTTTCTTGCTGACGAACACGTTGCTCACGTTTGGCATTGTGTTGGTGTGGGCGGAGGAGAGCCAAGCGCGATTTGGTGAGCTGAGGGAGCGCTGGCGGCGCCTGATGCGTCGCGGTGATGAGCGGTTGCCGGTTGCATAATCTTGGATACTCAGAATGGATATTTCAGA
>CAYSMQ010000237.1:0-7849 GCA_964432035.1 uncultured Ardenticatenaceae bacterium | reverse complement strand
ATCGAGAGCGGGCTACCCCGGTTTGGTCGCGAGATCACCGACGACTATATTCCGCTAGAGGCCGGGCTGTGGAGTGATGTTTCGTTTGGTAAGGGGTGCTATATCGGGCAGGAGATAATCGCGCGTATGGAGAGCCGCGGGCGTTTGGCCAAGCAGCTGGTGCAGTTGCGGTCGGAGGCGCCGGTGAAGTCCGGCGAAGACGTGCAGGCAAACGGTCGCGCGGTGGGTTCAGTCACGTCGGCAGCCGATGGGCCGGCGGGACCTTTGGCGCTGGCCTACGTGAAGACGCGCGCGCTTGGCGATGACGGAGATGCTGACCTGAAGGTTGGGGAGTCGACGGTGACCGTGAACGAAGCGGTCCGTCGCTAGTAATGCTCAAGCCACGTCGCCTTGAACGGGGCGATAAGGTTGCTACTGTGTCTCTGTCGTGGGGCGGGCCGGGCGCTATTGCCCATCGCTATGAAGCCGGCAAGCAGCAGCTTGAAGAAGAATTTGGCGTACAAGTGGTAGAGATGCCGCACACGTTGGCCGACCCGCAGTGGATTGCCCAGCACCCACAGGCGCGAGCCGAAGATCTGATGCAGGCGTTCCGTGATCCTGGCATAAAGGCCATTTTCTCAACGATTGGCGGAGACGATTCGATCCGTCTCTTGCCTTATTTAGACCTGGGTGTGATCGCCGCTAATCCTAAGATCTTCATGGGGTACTCGGATACGACGGTTACCCACTTCGCCTGCTATCGAGCCGGTCTCGTTTCATTCTACGGACCATCGATTATGGCGGGATTCGGCGAGAATGTGGAGATGTTCCCCTATATGGTTCACTCCGTGCGCCGTACGCTGTTCAATGCAGAGGCGCCAGGTCAAATAAAGCCCAACGAAGACGGTTGGACAGTAGAGCTCCTGGATTGGAACAATCCGCAAAACCAGTCGCGCCGCCGAAAGCTGAATCCGGCCATGGATTGGCGCTATCTTCAGGGACAGGGCGTGCATCGCGGTCATTTGCTCGGTGGGTGTCTGGAGGTGCTGGATTGGTTGCGCGGTACGGCGTTCTGGCCCGACATTGAGGCCTGGGAAGGCGCGATCCTGTTTATTGAAACCTCGGAAGAAGCGCCATCGCCGGACGACGTGGCTCGACAGCTACGAGTACTGGCGGCAATAGGACTTCTGCAGAGGTTGGCAGGCATCTTATTTGGCCGGCCGGGAGGCGAGATACCGGTGAGGCAATTTGAGGAGTACGACGAGGCTTTGCTGCAGGTCGTCGCTCGCGAAGAGGGCCTTGACTCGCTTCCTATCATTTCGCGCATGGACTTTGGCCACACGGATCCTATGTTCGTGTTACCTTATGGTGTACAGGCCGAAATCGACTGTGATCGGCGACAGTTTGCGGTTCGCGAGCCGGCAGTCATGCGGGGTTAAGAAGGCACGCTCCCCATTCGTTAAATCTAGCCAAATAGGGTATAATTCATTGGGTGAAAAGTCACTGCAAATGCACGTGCGCCACCCACCACTGCGGTGGCGTTTTTTATTTATAGCGAGGTAAGCATTGGAGCTGGGAAACGTCAGCACAATTGACATAAATACCGAGATGCGGGAGTCGTATCTCGACTATGCTATGAGCGTGATCGTTTCGCGCGCGTTGCCCGATGCGCGCGACGGTCTAAAGCCGGTGCACCGGCGCATCCTCTACGCCATGCACGACATGGGCATCCGCCCCAATTCGCCGCACCGCAAGAGCGCGCGTATTGTGGGCGAAGTGCTGGGTAAGTACCATCCGCACGGCGATTCGGCAGTCTATGACGCCATGGTGCGTATGGCGCAGGAGTTTTCGCTGCGCTACCCGCTGGTCGATGGGCAAGGCAATTTTGGCAGCATAGACGGGGACAGCGCGGCAGCCATGCGCTATACAGAAGCGAAGCTGGCGCCGATCGCTATGGAGCTGCTGGAAGACCTGGACAAGGATGCCGTCGATTTCGTGGAGAATTTCGACGGCAGCCTGATGGTACCGGCGTTGCTTCCGGCGCGGTTGCCAAACCTGTTACTCAACGGGTCATCGGGTATCGCCGTGGGTATGGCGACGAATATTCCCCCGCATAATCTTAATGAGCTATGTGATGCAATTACATACCTGATCGACCACCAGGATAACCAGGACGACGTCACGCTAGACGATTTGATGCAGTTTGTGACAGGCCCGGACTTCCCCACGGGGGGTATCATCGTCGGCGCAGAAGGCATCAAGAGCGCTTACGCCACGGGCAAGGGACGCGTGATCATCCGCGCCGTGGCCGAAGTAGAAGAATCGCGAACCCGGGCAGACCGGCAGCGGATTAATATTACGGAGATCCCGTTTCAGGTTAATAAGTCCAGCCTGATCGAGCGCATTGCCGAACTGGCGACGAAGGGCGTGATCGAGAGCATTGCCGACCTGCGCGACGAGTCGGACCGGCGCGGCATTTCTATCGTCGTGGAGCTCAAACGCGGCTGCCAGCCGATGAAGGTGCTCAACCAGCTTTACAAGCACACGCAGCTACAGACGACGTTCGGTGTGCAGACACTGGCCCTAATCGACCGCGAGCCGCGTCTCCTGTCGCTGAAGCGCGCGCTGCAGGTTTATATTGACCACCGCGAGGAAGTTCTCAGGCGGCGCACCCAGTATGAGTTGGACAAGGCGCTCAGGCGGCAGCACATTCTGGAAGGATTGCTGATCGCACTGGACCATCTGGATGAGGTCATCGACACGATTCGCAACGCCGAGGATGTTGAAGACGCGCGCGGCAAACTGGTGGGTCGTTTTGGCCTGACCGAAGACCAGGCAAACGCGATTCTGGATATGCAGCTGCGGCGGCTGGCGGCGTTGGAGCGGCAGAAGATTCAGGACGAGTACGCTGAAATCACGGAAGAGGTAGCGCGCCTGCGAGGAATCCTGGCGGACAGGAACAAAATCCTAACGATTATTAAGGATGATCTTGCTTACTTGAAGGAAAAGTATGGCGACGAGCGTCGCACGGAGGTCGCGCCACACCTGGATCCGGATCTAGATATGGAAGATCTGATCCAGGACGAGGACGTGCTCATTTCGATTACGCAACGCGGCTATATTAAGCGCACGCCGGTGGACGCCTATCGCCGCCAGGGACGCGGTGGCAAGGGGCTCATTGGCATGGGCACGCGCGACGAGGATGAGCTGGAACATCTTTTTGCGGCAGGCACGTTGAACAGCCTGCTCTTCTTCTCGGACAAGGGCAAGGTGTACTCTGAGCGGGCGTATCAAATTCCGGAGTACGATCGCACGGCGAAGGGAACGAGCCTGATGAACGTGCTGCCGCTGATGCCGGACGAGAATATTACGGCAGCGCTGGCAGTGAACGACTTTGACGAGGGCGAGTATCTGACGATGGTCACGCGCAACGGGCGCATCAAGCGCGTGGAGATTGGCGCTTTTCGCAGCGTGCGGCCGTCGGGCCTCATCGCCATCAACCTGGATCACAATGATGAGCTGCGCTGGGTGAAGGTGACGGACGGCGGGCAGGACCTGATCCTTGTTTCGGAGCAAGGCCGCGCCATCCGTTTTGCCGAAGAAGACGTGCGTAGTATGAGCCGCACGGCGGCGGGCGTGTATGCTATGCGCCTGGACGACGGCGATTTTATCACCGGCGTGGACGTGGTGGAGCCGGACGGCGACTTGTTGCTAATCACAGAGCTTGGCTTTGGCAAGCGCACGGCGCTGAACGAGTTCCGTCGTCAGGGGCGTTACGGTAAGGGCGTGCGCGCCATGACGGTGGGCGCTCTTACGGGACGTATCGTGGGCGCGCGCGTGGTTACGGTCGAGGATGAGGTGACTTGTATCTCGTCAACCGGTATTATCCTGCGCACGTCGGTGAGTAACGTGTCGCGGCAGGGTCGCTACTCGCGTGGCGTGACGGTCATGGATTTGCGCGATGAGGATACAATTGCCTCGGTTGCCGTGCTGCGCGAAGGACGTCTTTCGCGCGCCAACGGCGATGGCGAAGAGGATGGCGCTGTGAAGGATGAGGATATAACGGCGTCGCAGGAGGAGGCAGCGGAGCGCGCGCAGATGGGGAACGGACAGTCGCCACAGCCTTCTGAGGACGGAGAGCAGTAGCAAATGTAGCGCAAGCCTCCCGGCTTGTGCGCCACAGGGACCACCTTCTGCCCATACCGGATTTCCTATTTAAAGTCCATTCGGGGTGCGCTATAGTCCTTATGCAACACCGCCCTTTGGGCGAAGAACGCGTGCTAGATAAGGACACACTGTGGAAAAACAACTAGAAGAACGGTTAAGGGAGTTACAGGCGCCGGTTCAAGCAGCAGAAGAGCTGGATATTCCTTTGTCATTGGTAGTCGATATCGTTTATCGCCTCCTATTTAGCGAGGGCGACGTCAGCGTCGGCCGTTTTACAGAGGTGATCCGCGTCCACGCCCAACTACTGGACGAGGTCATGGCCCGGCTGAAGCAGGAGCACATGGTGGAGATCGCTAAGACGGGCGCTTTGGGCCGCTTTAGCTATACCTACCGGCTTACAGAGGAAGGCACAAAGCGAGCACGGGAAGCGATGGAACGGAGCCAGTACATTGGTCCTGTTCCCGTCTCGCTGGAACGTTATCGCGAGGCCATAGAGTTACAGACGGGCGAAACGCGCTTTGTCGGGCCCAAGGACGTGCAGCGAGCGTTACGTAGCTTAGTGCTACCGGAGGATTTCCACCGGCGCATCGGTCCGGCGGTGAACGCCGGTAGTTCGTTGTTCCTCTATGGGCCGCCGGGCAACGGTAAGACGACCATTGCTCAGGCCATTGCCAGTCTACTGTCGGGCACCGAGCCGATATGGCTGCCCTACGCCATTACGGTGGGCGGGCAGATTATTCAGATTTACGACCCGTTGGTGCATATCCCGACAAATAACGTGTTTCGCAACGGGAACGGCCCCGGCAACAGCAACGGGCGGGTAACGACAGGCGGCATGGGAACGCCAAAAGTCGATAAGCGCTGGGAGCTGTTCAAGCGTCCGGCGGTGATGGTGGGCGGCGAACTGAAGATGGATTCGCTCGATCTACGCTTTGAGCCGGTAGCAAAGTTTTATGAGGCGCCGCTACAACTGAAGGCAAACGGCGGCATGTTCCTCATCGACGACTTTGGTCGCCAACAGATGAGCCCGCAAGACTTGCTCAACCGCTGGATTGTGCCTCTAGAGAGCGGCGTGGATTTCTTGCGACTGCAATCGGGACAGACAATTGAAGTGCCGTTCCGTCAGCTGAGCGTGTTTTCGACGAACTTAGATCCGGCCGACCTGGTGGACGACGCGTTCTTACGCCGTATTCAGATGAAGGTGGAAGTCGCGGGGCCAGATGAAAAGCTATACTATCAGATCTTTAAGTTGATGTGCAGCGCTTACCAGATTCCGTTCAACCAGAAGAGCTTCGTGCACCTGATCCAGAAATGGTATCGTAAATCGGGCCGTACCATGCAAGCGGTACATCCCAGGGACATATTGAAAGGCGTGGCCTCAATCTGCAGCTACGAACAGATCGAGCTGCAACTGACGCCTGAGCTAATCGACGAAGCGTGTATTAGCTACTTCGTCGACTAGCGCTTGACTTAAGAAATCGGATGTCTTGAAACCCGGCGGGATCCAAAATACAGAAAAGACATCCGATTTCTCAGAACCGGTTACTGTTCCAGGAAATTGCTGAGTCCACGCACGACAGACCCCTCACCCGTGGTCTTGCCACCGCTGGCAGGCGCGTTAGCCAGGATGCGATCGGCGAGGCGGGAGAAGGGTAGCGATTGGAGCCAGACACGGCCCGTGCCCTGGAGCGTAGCTACGAAGAGTCCCTCGCCGCCAAAGAGCATAGAGCGCAGGTTTCCGGCCCGCTCAATATCGTAGCTAATCGTGTTTTCGAAAGCGACGATGCAGCCGGTATCGACGAGGAGCTTCCCACCCGTCAGTTGCTTTTCGATGATGGTGCCGCCGGCGTGGATGAAGACCATACCGTCGCCTTTTAGGCGCTGCAGGATGAAGCCTTCACCGCCAAAGAGGCCAGCGCCCAACCGCTTGTTGAAAGCGATGCTGATTTCAGTGCCCAGGGCCGCCGCGAGGAAGGAGTCTTTCTGGCAGATTAGCTCGCCGCCGGTTTGATCAAGATCGATGTCGATAATTTTTCCGGGATAAGGGGCGCCAAAAGCAGCGTGCTTTTTTCCTTGACCCACATTCGTAAAGTGAGTCATAAAGAGGGATTCGCCGGTCAGCGCGCGCTTGGCAACGTTACCCAACATGCCAGCCAATCCTTTGCCGGCGCTGGAGCCATCTCCGAGCTTTGTCTCAAAGTTGATGCCGTCGTCCATGTACATCATGGCGCCGGCTTCGGCAATGACTGTCTCCTGAGGATCTAGCTCAATCTCGACGAATTGCAGGTCATCTCCAATAACCTGATAGTCAACGACATGTGCTTTCATCTGCTGTTACCATCCTTATTTTAGTTAGTGTGCGTTCGTCTAGCGCCCATACTGGCTTCGGGCGCTTCACTCTATTATACGTGGTCGGGGCGCAATTGTTGCATGGGAAAATGGGACCGGGCTACAGGGATCGCGTTAAGGTCTGTACAATGGTGCGCTGTGAAAGAGGTCATCAGTAGAAACCGCGACATTGCTCTCATATTGCTGGCATTCGTCACGCTGGCGCTGGCGTACAGCGTGGTCAATCCCTTGCACGAGGCCACGGATGAATTGCGCCACTATCGTTTCGTGCGCTTCATCGCCGCCGAGAAGCGGCTGCCGGTTCAGGGGCAGGAAGCGTGCCGCACACAGAGCCACCACCCGCCGCTCTATTATGCGCTGGGCGCGCTGGCGACGGGGTGGATCGAAACGGGGCGCGATGTTTGTGACACGCCGCCACATAATCCCTTCTGGGCCTACCGTTACGCCGACGTGGGCGTGGATAATAAGAACCAGTATCTGCATGGACCAGACGAAGCGTTTCCCTGGCGAGGAGAAGCGCTGGCAGCGCACATCTTACGCGCCATCAACGTGCTGTTTGGGGCGGGTACAGTGTGGCTGACGTGGGCCAGCGGACGGGCCATTTGGCCAAGACGGCGGGCGCTTGCCGCCGGCGGCGCCGCCTTCGTGGCCTTCAACCCCATGTTTCTGTACATGTCGGGAGCTATCAACAACGATGTGATCGCGGCGTTTAGCGGCGCCGCCGTGCTGCTGGCGTGCGTGCGCCTGTTGCGAGACGAACGGGGGTTGCGTCCGCGCTGGGGGCTGACGATGGGCTCACTATACGGACTGGCGCTGATGAGCAAGTTCAATATGGCCGTGGTGGCGCTGCTGATCGCGGCGACAATGAGCTACGTGGCCTGGCGCAAAAGACAGTGGGATGCCTGGTGGCGGGCGGCCCTACTGGCGGCGGCAACGTCCATCCTCGTTGCCGGGTGGTGGTTCGTGCGCAATCAGGCGCTGTACGGGGAACCAACCGGCTTCCGCATCGTGACCGAGCTGTGGGGAGCGCGGGATCCGCGGGAGAGTCTTCCGTTGGCGCTGTTGGAACTGCCGTTGGCGTGGTCCACGCTATGGGGGCGCTTCGGTTTCGGCCAGATTCCGCTGCCGGAAATCGTCTACGATGGGTTGGCCTGGGTCATTGGCGCCAGTTTGCTAGGGGTTCTGCTGGCAGTCGTGAGGCGTAGAGAAGGGGCGCGCCCCGTGTTCTTGGCCATCTTGGCGTTGAACGTGCTGCTGGCCTTTGCCGTGCTCTTTAACTACATGCTGGTGAGCCCGGCGGGGGCCATGGGCCGTTTCTTCTTTCCAGGATTGCCGGCGCTGGCCTTGCTCGCTT
>CAYSMQ010000236.1:4927-7888 GCA_964432035.1 uncultured Ardenticatenaceae bacterium | reverse complement strand
ATCGGTTCCCAACAGATGCTCGGCGGACGGCCCTTGCATCATGTTGGGGATGTCTTGCTGCTCGTAGCCGTAGGGCGCCACCAGCGGAGCCAGCAGCACCAGCAGCACAAAGATGAGGACGATCAGAAAGCCCAGCGTGCCCAGAGGACGGCGCAGGATGTCGCCCAGAACCGGAATGCGGTTGAGAAAAAGCCGGTAACGGCTCGGAGATCGCAGTTGGTACTCCATGCTAAGCTCGCACCTTATCGTACTGGATGCGCGGATCCAGGTACGTATACAAAATGTCTGCCAGCAGGTTGGCGGCAACGAATAAGATGGCCACGGTCAGCACACCCGCGCGCACGAGCGGATAGTTGCGCGCCTGGATGGCGTTGTAGATCAGCGTGCCCATGCCCGGCCGGGCGAAGATCAGCTCCACGAACACCGCGCCGGCCATCAGGGAGCCCACGCCAAGGCCCAGCACGGCGACCGTGGGGATGATGGCATTTTTCAGGGCATATTTATAGTAGATTTTGCGCATGGGCAGCCCGGCGGCCATTTCGGCCCGGATGTAGGTCTGGTTGAGCACCTCCAGCAGGCTGGCGCGCACCAACCGCGCTAGGTAACCGATCCAGGGAATGGCCAGGGCGGCGGCGGGCAGGATCAGGTGCCGGACGTAATCTAGCAGGTCGCCGCGCTCTCCCAGGCCGATGGCCGGCATCAGTTGCAGGCGCACGGCGAAGATCAGGAGCAGAAACAGCCCGGCGACGTAGGAGGGAACGGTGATGAAGGAGATGGAGAAGATGGCCGTGAAGCGATCCAGCCACGAATCGGGATGCGTGGAAGAGTAGACCCCCAGGGGCACGCCGATGAGGACGGCTAGGCTCAGGCTGGTCCAGGCCAGGATCAGGGTGTGCGGCAACGCCGCACCCACCAGCTGCCTGATAGGCCGGCCGGTGAAGATGTCATTGCCCATATCGAGGCGCGCCAGGTTCCACAAGGCCAGGCCGATCTGTTCGGGGAGCGTCCTGTCCAGGTACATGGCCGCGCGAACCCGGGCAATCAGCTCCGGATTGGCCCGCGGCCCCAGCACGCTAATGGCCGGATCGCCGGGGACGATATACACGAGCAGCGTGAGAAAAATCGTGACCAGCACCAGCACCACCAGGGTCATGAACAGTCGCTTGATGAGATAGGTGCGCACTCTCAGACACCTCCTTTGCTACCCCGGCCGTCCCCGGCCCTGCGGGTTGCTTCCCGGGACCCGCTGCACGCCCGCTGCGGCGGGGGCGCGGGTCCCGGGATTAATCGGTGAGCCAGGGCCTAATCGGCCGGCAAGAAAAACTCGACTTGTGGCTTTCCGTTGGGCGTGATGGCCGGCGCGATGTCTGGGCTGTAAGCATAAACTTTGGCGCCGTGCGTTGTAAAGAGCGATTGAGCCGCTTCATCCCACAGCTGCTGCATCTGAATGTAGATCTCGTTGCGCTCGTCCGGGTCCAAAGTGGTCATCGCCTGTTCGTGCAGCGCGTCATACTCCTCATTGCACCAGGCCTGTGCGTTCCACACCCCGATCTGCTCGCACGTGAACCACATGGTGGCCCAGGCCGGGTCGGGCTGCATGGAGTAGCTGCTGACCATGAGCTCGTTGTTTTCCACCGCCTGCTCGCCGAAGCTCGACGTCCAGTAGGTGCTGGAGTCCATAGGATTCAGCTCCACGTTGATGCCAACTTCCGCCAGGTTGGCCTGCACGATCTCGCCAATAATCCGCTCCTCGGAAGTATCTTGTAGGTCCAGGCGCAAATCCAGGGAATCTAAACCGGCCGCGGCCAGATACTCCTGCGCCTTCTCCACGTCACGCTCATAGCAAGGGGCCTCCTCCCAGAAGCCCACCAGGCCCGGGGGAATCAAGGCGCACTCCCGTTCCACCTGCCCTTGATACGCCGCCTGCAGGATGCTGTTTACGTCGATGCCATAAATGACTGCCCAGCGCACGTTGGGATCTTCCAGTTTAGGATGCTGGACGTTGAGGGCGATCCAGTGGTAGTTTAGCGATGGGTGGGAGACTACCTCGAAATTGGCGTTGCTCTCAAAGCGCTCTACCGACGGCAGGCTGATCAGGCTGAAATCCAGGTCGCCGGCCTCAAGCGCCAGTTCCGCGGCCGTGTCGTCCTCGATAGGAATCAGGCGAATTTCGTCCCAATAGGGCTCTTCACCCCAATAGTCGGGGTTCTTCTCGAGTACGACCATCTCTTGCGGGCGCCACTCGGCAAATGTGTAGGGGCCGGTGCCGATGATGCTCGTGGCAAACGCTTCCACGCCCACCTCTTCTACCCAGGCCCTGGACACGATGGTACCGCTGCCGACGGGCAGCGTGGAGTTCCATAGCGGCGCGAACGGCTCTTTGAGGTGAATGATGCCGTTGTAGTCGTCGATAACTTCCACGTGGTCCAGTGTGGCCCAATCGTCGGCGTAGGCGGCGGCAAGGTCGGGATCGGTGAAGCGCTCGAAGGAGTACTTGACGTCCTCCGCGGTCAGTTCCCCATACCCGTCGTGCCACATGACCCCTTCGCGCAACTTGAACCGGATTTGCAGGCCGTCTTCCGATTCCTCGATTTCTTCCGCCAACTGGTTGCAGATGTCATAGGAGTTCGGACAGTAGCGCACCAACCCGTCCATCACGGCGTTGGCCACGACGGTATCGTTCTCTGAGATCTGGAAGGCCGGGTCCAGGTTCTGGATATCCCCGTACAGGCGCACGCGCAGGATTCTGGGCTCGCTCGCTTCCGCTTCTTCCTCGGCCGGTTCTTCGGCCGGTTCTTCGGCCGCCGTTTCTTCAGCCGCCGGCTCTTCGACTTCCTCCTCGGCGGGCGCTTCCACTTCCTCCTGCTGCGGCGGGTCCGCCTGGGGCTGCGATGTACAGGCCGTCACCAACAGGCCCAAGAGCAACAACAGACTCAACGTCAGAAAGGCACTCCTCTTCAT
>CAYSMQ010000236.1:0-4827 GCA_964432035.1 uncultured Ardenticatenaceae bacterium | reverse complement strand
CCAACAGGCCCAAGAGCAACAACAGACTCAACGTCAGAAAGGCACTCCTCTTCATAACCATATCTCCTTGCTTTCTTAACCCGGCCGCGACGGCCGGTCTATACGCCAGTAGAGATAAGTTCCATGGCTACCTCCATTTCTGGACCGCCTTCCGCGAGACGGGATGGCTGTCTAGTAAGGTTGGGTGATATGGGTCACCTGCGCCCTTCTGCGAATGGCGCTGCCCAGGTGAAAAAGTTTGCTAAATGTTTCTTGCGGTTAAGGAATCGCGACGTACGAGATAAGTTTTACGTCACACGCGGCGGGCATTATAGCACGTCTCCTCCTCAGAGGCACCCGCCGCTTACCAAGGCTGTTTCTAGTTGGGCTCGTCGCCTAGAGCGAATGCCAGGGCCTGGGTCAGGGTCATGTTGCGGCCGCGGGTCAGAGCTGTATGGAAGGCGGCGTCCCCCAGTTCTGCGTGTGCCGTCTCTCTGTTCTGCGCAAAGACGTCGCGGTCGCCTCTGTCCGGCATGGCGTCCAGCTCTTCGAAGATACGCTCGCCGATGCCTATCAGGCGCGCCGCTCGTTTTGGCTGCGTGGCGGCATAGGCGCCGGCCAGCGAGGTCAGCGTGTAGGCCAGAGCGTAACGGGAGTTCAGGTCTTGGGCCGCTACCATCGCCTCGCGAAACAGGCGCTCCGCCTCCTCGTAGGCCCCCGCCCGCTGCGCCAGAAAGCCCAGGTTCTGCAGTTGCAGCACCTCGCGCAGGCGGTCGCCCGTCTCTCGCGCCATGGTCAGCGCTTCTTCGTAGTAACCGCGCGCCAGGTCGTCGTGACCGTCAATGCGCGCCAGTTCGCCGAGCACGTTGAGCGCTTGCGCCACGCCCGCCCTGTCGTCCATTTCGCGCAGCAGGGCCAATCCTTCGCGGCACGTGGCCCCTGCGGCTTTGTAGCCCCCCTTCTCGCCAATCCACTGCGCCGCCAGCTGCACCAGGCCCCAGGCCGTTTCGTGCGCGTCGCCTAGCTCGCGGAAGAGGGCCAGCGCCTTTTCGTCATAGCGTCGGCCGCGCTCGTGACTCTGTGTGGGCCAGGCCATGACGCCTGCCGCGCGGTAAACGCGCGCCTGCACCGCCGCCGGTACCTCTTCCAGCACCTCCAGGGCGCGATCGGCCCAGCGCACGCCCTCCCAGTGCAGCCCGCTACGAAACCAGAAGTGGCCCAGGGCGCCGACGAGCGCCGCGCCCAGCTCCGCCTGCCCGGCGGCGAAGGACCAGGTCAGCGCCGCGCTCACGTTTTCATAATCGGCCATCAGCCGCCGCACCCACCAATATTGCCGCGGCCCGGCCCGCACGTCGTTTTCTGCTTGCTGCGCCAGGGCCAGGTAGTAGCGGGCGTGCGCCTCGCGCATCCTCTCCTGTTCGCCGGCTGCCGCCAGCTTCTCCTGCGCGTAGGCCCGGATCGTCTCCAACATAGCGACGCGCACGTTGCCCTCGCCGTCCTCTTCTTGCCGGATCAGGCTCTTGTCCAGCAGTGCGGCCAACACGTCCAGGGAGGCAGCGCGCAGTCCCTCGCCACAGACTGACTCGATAGCTTCCAGCGCGCCGCTCCCGCGGAAGACCGCCAGCCGCCGGAAGAGGACCCGTTCGTCCGGCTCTAACAGCTCGTGGCTCCAATCCAGCGTAGCTCTCAACGTCTGCTGCCGCGCCGGCAAATCGCGCGCCCCTCGCGCCAGCGCGTCCAGCCGGTCCTCCAGCCGCGCCAGCAACAGGGCCGGGGTCAACAACCGCAACTGTACGGCCGCCAGTTCGATAGCCAGGGGCAAGCCGTCCAGGCGGCGGCAAATGGTTGCTAGCGCAGCGGCATTTTCCTAGGTTATTGAGAAATCGGGACGAACCGCTTGCGCGCGCGACAACAAAAGCTGTACCGCCTCATTCTGCACCAGCGCTTCGCCATCCGCTGCTTCGTGCGGCAGGGGCAAGGGCGCCACACGGTACTCCTGCTCGCCGTACAGGCGTAGCGGCTGTCGGCTGGTGGTCAGCACCGTCAGCCGTGGCGCCGCTTTCAGCAGTTCGCCCAGCAGCGGCGCTGCCTCCACGACTTGTTCAAAATTGTCCAGGATCAGCAGCAGCTCCCGCGGCTGCAAAAAACGCTTCAAGGCCTCCGGCGCCGGTCGCCCTTCCTGCAAGCCCAATCCGCGCACCATGGCCGGTCCCACCTGATCGGCTTCCTCTACGGCTGAGAGGTCCACGAAGCGCGCCCCGTCCTCAAAGGCCCTTCTTGAATGCGCCGCCACGGCCAGCGCCAGCCGCGTCTTGCCCGTGCCGCCCGGGCCGGTCAGCGTCACCAGGCGTTTGTCGCGCAGCAGTTGGTCCAGCTCCTTTATTTCGCTCTCCCGCCCCACAAAGCGCGTCGGGGGCGTGGGCAAAGGGCCGGCGGCTCCGTCCGCCTGCTCGCTGCTCGTGCCGGATGTCTGCCCCACGTCCGCTGTCAGCAGACCGTAGCGGCGCGCTACGGCCACCGCTTCCGTGCGGTTACCGGCGCCCAGCTTCTGGTACAGTTGCTTATTGTGCCACTTCACCGTCTCCGGCGAGACGACGAGCTTCTGTGCGATCTCGCGGTTCGTCAGCCCTTCGGCCAGGAGAGCCAGTACGTCGCGTTCGCGGTCGGTTAGGGAGTCAATCATAGGCAGCTACCGTACGCCGATTATAACATACCCCCCACATCCCCCACCTTTGGGGAGTGCTTCCCCCACCTCCATTTTTCTATCATGCAAAGCAACAGGTAGACGCACAAAACGGAGGTTCCAAATGGCTCGCTATCATCCGGTATCCTATGAAACAGAAGCACGTATCAGGCAAGACGAGAAACTGGCAAACGCCCACCGCTACCGGCAGCTAAAAACCGCCCGCGCCACTCGCCCGCGACCCGGCGCCCCACTCCTGCGGCCCCTTCTGCACGCGCTACACGTGGTCGTCACATTGCTGGTCACCGCCCGCATGTAGCGCAAGCCTCTCGGCTTGTGCGCGCGGCGCGGGTCTGCAGCCCCCCCCATGTTAGGGCTTGTTGGCCGAAAACTACAGCCCACTATCGCCGTAAAGTAGGGTTAATCCCCATATGATTCTTCGCACCATCCGGTACTCTCGACGGTACAGTATTGGAATTAGTCCGCCGTTTGGAGACCATCGTCGCGCGACTGTGTGACCCTCGGTAGCCCGGCGGCGAAGGAGTGAGCAGAAGAAATGAATTCCCGATTTAAGCAATTACTGACGGTACTTTTCGCGCTGGTTCTGGCCGGCGTATTGGTCGCGTGTGGCGCCGAAGAGGACGATGGCGACGCCGTGCTTGATCTTGAGGACGCCACGGCAACGCAGGAAGCGCCGCTAGTAGAAGAGGACGTCGAAGAAGCGACACCCACGGAAGAAGTAGCGCCGACAGAAGAACCGATGGCCGAGGAAGAAACGCCTGAAGCAGAAACTGCCGAGGGTGAGGAAGAGCCACAGGCACAGCCGCCTCTAGGCGACCAGGAAGTGTTCGGCGAAGGTGAAATCGACTATCTTGAAGCCGACGAACAGCTTCTCCAGAGTGAGGCGATGACGCAGACCATGATTACCTCTGATGAATTCATCGGACTGGACCTGGTGACTGCGGACGACGTGCACCTGGGCGAGGTCGTCGAAGTCTACTTCGACATTGACGGCAACATACCCTACATCGTATTCGACATCGAAGAAGAGGCCGTTGTAGAGGTTGAAACAATTCTCGGTAGGGACCTGTTTGACGAAGAAGTTGACACGGTCCTGGTGAGCACCAACCTGCTGAATATTTCGGCCGCCGAAGGCGACGACATGGTCGAGGTTGACGTGCAGACGCCTTATCGCCTGACGCTACTGCAGGACTTCGGCGAGGATATTCCCTTTATCGCACAGGAAATTGACGCGGCACTCATAGAGAGCGACCAGTTGTTCCTGGACCCGGCCCGCTTTGGCTTTGGCGATGCCGTGGGCGAACGCGAGTTGCTGCAAATGAGCAACTTCGAGACGTTCGACCTCAGCGACCATGACATCGTAACGCCTGACGGTGAAGACATCGGCGACGTCGACGACCTGATCGTCGACATGAGCGAAGGTCAGGTAGCGTACGCTACCGTCGACGTGGGCGAGTTCTTGGACCTGGACGACCCTAACCAGGTTGCAATCCCCTGGTCAATAATATCGTTCGAGACTCAGGACGATAACTTCGTGGTCGAGACCGACGCCGCCACGCTGGAAGGCGCGCCGACCGTCGACGATAACGAACTGGAAGACGGCGTGTTGGGCGATATCCTGGTCAACGACATCGACGCCTATTGGAACCAGGAAGCTTAACGTCGCGACCGTCAATTAAAACCTGAGAAGTGAAAATGAGCGGCTGGAAGAAGCTACCTTCCAGCCGCTTGCACATTGTGAGGTAACGACATAATGGCTAAGAAATGGAAACAGAGACTGATGTTCTTTTTGGCAGCGGCGCTGGCACTTGCTTTGTTAGCTGCCTGCGACGCAAATGACAATGATGGTGTGAATGGCGAGGACGGAGAGCCTGTTGGCGAGGAGACGATTCGCGAGGAAGTCGGCGAAGCTGGGGGCACCGATCTTGGTGTGGAGCCGGACGAGGGCGCCGACGTGACCCTAGATGAACGGGAACTGCTAGAAGATGACGGGGACATGGATTCGGATTCAGCGCTGCAGGGCGATGCGCCGGAGGCCGCAGAGGGGCAAGATGTTACGGCGCCGGTGTTGCTTACGGCTGCCGATTTCGTCGAGCTGAACTTTGTCAACGAGAGCGGCGAAGAGACCGGCGAGATGATCGAAG
>CAYSMQ010000235.1:2861-7915 GCA_964432035.1 uncultured Ardenticatenaceae bacterium | reverse complement strand
GTAGGGCGCGGATAATGAAGGTCGCCTCCATCGCTGCCATGCACGCCCGGATTAATTGCACTGGCACGACAAAAGTGGCGAAGAACAACTCGCTGTTGATTATGTTCGAAGGAAAGAGCACGCTGGGCTTCGTAAAGAGCTGGCCCGCAACCCCGTATAGCAGCAACGTGATCGCTGCCCACTGCAGATCGCGGCCAAATGTAGCCATACCCTGCTCGCGGAAAGCCCGTTGCTCCAGGATCATGGCCCAGGCTGCCAATAGCGCGCCCGGAATAGCTAGAACGTAACGTGTCAACACGTCGATGGCCGATAGACAGTCTGCCAGACAGAACTGATAAAAACGCTGCGTAGCGATCACGCTGAGCAGCCACACGACAACCAGTGATCCCACTGTTACCCACACAAAGGCGCGCTCGTTGCCTCGACCCTTTCCGCTGAAGTGCAGCAAACGCACGCCGAAAATGATCAGCATCAGAAAAGAGACGACCAACATGCCCAGGCGCACCGCGCTAAAGCCCAACGACTGGGCGATCGCCGGAGCGTTGGGCACCACGGCACCCAACAACTCGAACATTTCAACCCACTCGTGTAGCCCGTGTAGGAAGCCAAATGCCGCAAGCGGCCCCATCGCACGCGCCAGGCGCAGCTCCGACGTGCGTCCAGACTCCAACCAAACGGCAAGGCCCATGCTAAAGAAGGCCAACCCGTATAGGAAGTAGACGATGACGATATTTTGTTCGAAAAAGCTGCTTATATTGGTCATGTGGCGCGTGCGTCACCCCGGATTATCCTGAGTGCGCGGTCAGACTTCTTTCAATCTCCGATGTGTGTGGCTATAATTGTCTGAAAGTCTCCTGTATGATGAGTTGGTCTCGGACCTAAGCCGAGACCGAAAGTTGGCATTTATGAGCAGTTCGGCTTCTTCATTACCTCTCGACGACAACGCTGAAGATACCGGCGGCGGCGGAACACAAGAAGTCCGCTGGAAGGTCGTCGCCGAGGCAACGGGTCTTTTGCCGGCCCGTATCATTGCCGACCGCTTGCAGGCGGAGGGCATACCATCGCATGCCTGGCAGGAGAGCGTCGGTCAGGCCTATGGTATGGTGTATGGACCTCTGGGCACCGGTTTCGTCTCCGTCCCCGAAGAGTACGTAGAAGCTGCGCAGGAGATTCTGGCGCAGAGCGCCGAGACCGACCTTGATTTTGACGGTGAAGAGGAGTAAAGACATCTTCATTACAGTCATATTATTACTCCATAACGCATTCTTTCTAAGTGACGACTTTCTGATAAACTATAATGACATATGTCACCCATTGTTTGGGTGGATTGTCCTGGCAAGAATCCGGCGCTTTATAGATAATAGTGTTGGCTTTGTATAGAAACAATCTATTTCGTTAATTGGGAGAAAGTGATGGCCGAAACAACCTGGACGACCGAACAAGGCGATCTCCTTAAACCACGCAGCAACCGCATGAAATTTATCGTCGGTGGCGTCTTGATTGTCGCCGCGATAATTTTCCTGGTTGCCAATGCCATGGCCGGCAATACACAACTCTATAAGACTGTGGACGAATTCTATGCCGAGCAGAGCCGGCTTGTGGGTCGCGACCTGCGCGTTTCTGGTATGGTCGTCGGCGATTCCATCAAGTTTACGCAAATTGATGCCACTACGTCGCGTCTGGAGTTCGACATTGTCGATAGCTATGACAATCCCGGACAGCGTCTGCGCATCGTGGCCATGAACGAGCCGATGCCTGATTTGCTTCAACATGAGGCCCAGGCCATGGTCGAAGGGCACGCCGATGAGAACGGCGTCTTTCATGCCAACCAGGGCGGCCTCTTCCTGAAGTGCCCCACACGCTACGAAGAAGCCGGAGCGCCCGAGGCTTAGATTAGATATGATAGCCGATCTTGGATATGCTGCGGTTCTGATCGCCTTTGCCGCGGTCATTTATGCTGCCATCGCCTCCGTCTATGGGGCTAGAAAAGACGACTGGCGCTGGGTGGAGTCCGCCCGCAACGCGATGTCCGCCACCTTTCCGCTCATCCTCTTCGCCTGCGGGCTCATCATCTATCTGCTGCTGACAAACGACTTTTCAGTGCAATACGTGACGCGCGTTACGAGCACGGAGATGCCCGCTTATCTCAAAGTAACGGCGCTATGGGGTGGGCAGGCCGGCTCTCTCCTCTTTTGGAACCTGTTGCTGGCGGCCTTCACGACCGCTGCTATGTTGCGTAAATGGTCGGACCAGCGCGCCCTCATGCCCTATGTCATTTTGGTGGGCAGCATCACCCAGATATTCTTTCTGGGTCTGGTGGCCTTTGTCGAAAATCCCTTCGCTGCGTCGACCGTGATTCCCCCAGAAGGGCAGGGCCTAAACCCCTTGCTGCGCCACCCGGGCATGATTATTCATCCGCCCATGCTTTACCTGGGCTTCACCGGGTTTACCGTACCCTATACCTTCGCCATGGCTGCGCTCATCACCGGCAAGCTGGACGATGGTTGGATCCGCACCACACGCCGTTGGACCTTAGTGGCCTGGCTCTTCTTGAGCCTGGGCCTCATCCTGGGTGGGCGCTGGGCCTACGACGTTTTGGGTTGGGGCGGTTACTGGGCCTGGGATCCTGTAGAGAACGCTTCGTTCATCCCCTGGCTGGCAGGCACCGCTTTCTTACACTCGGTCATGATCCAGGAAAAGCGCAACATGTTCAAGGTTTGGAGCATTGTCCTGGTTGTGCTCACGTATCTGCTGGTCATTTACGGCACGTTCATCGTGCGCAGCGGCGTCATTTCCTCCGTACACTCTTTCGCCCAGTCGGCCGTCGGTCCACTTTTCTTCGGCTTCTTGGGCATCATGACCGTCTTTTCCGTTTACTGGTTGATGCGCCGTCGCGAGCAATTGTCCTCGCCTAACCAGCTAGAATCACTCCTTTCGCGCGAGTCGGCCTTTCTGCTTAACAACTTCGTCTTCATGGGCATCCTCTTTGCCACGTTCTGGGGCACCAACTATCCTATTATCTCCGAGCTGTTTACCGGCGAAAGAATCACCGTGGGTCCGCCATTCTATAATAAAGTGACCGGCCCGCTATTCGCCGTCCTGCTCCTGCTCATGGGCGTCGCACCGCTGACCATGTGGTACCGTAGCAGCGCGCGCCGTATCGGCATGGCAGTGCGCTGGCCCGCGCTGGCGACGTCTATTATCGTTGCAGGTCTCTTTGTCCTGGGCGTTCGCGATTGGGCTCCCCTGCTTGGTCTCTGGATCGTCACATTCTCCTTCATTCTTACTATACTTGAGTTCTGGAAGGGAATTCGCGCCCGCATGAATCGCGGCGAGAGCCCCTGGGCCGCCTTTTCCAACCTTATGGGCCGCGACCGGCGTCGTTATGGGGGTTACTGGATCCACCTCGGCGTCCTGGTGATGGCTTTTGGCATCATCGGCAGCTACTTCTACCAGCAGGAAACGCAAATTCGCCTGCAGCGCGGCGAGTCGGCGACTCTGGGCAGCTACACGATGACCTTTAACGGCGTGCGCCAGTTTCCCGGACCCGACGATCTACTCATAAAAGAAGCCGATCTTGCCGTGTTCAACAACGACCGGCAGGTGGCGGAACTGAGCCCGCGCACGGAATTCTATACGCGCACGGGCCAACCCATGACCATCCCCGGCGTGCGTTCGACGATCAGCGACGACTTCTACGTGATTATGGTCAATTGGGAGAACGTCACTGCCGACGCTGCCACCTTCCGCCTTTATGTCAATCCTCTCATTAATTGGGTGTGGGCCGGTGGCTTCATATTCATAATCGGCACGCTTATCGCAGCCTGGCCCGATGCAGTGGAACAGAAAGTGTCCGCTGCCTCTCGCGCCCGCCGGCGCGTAGCCACGCAACCGGCATGAACCATAGATTTCGACTATTCTCGCGTAGAAGCGGCCTGATCTTAATACTACTTGCCGTGTTCGTCCTGGGGGCGCTCCCCGCCAGTGCCCAGGAACCGGTCACCGACGACGAAGTCAACGAAATCGCGCGCAATCTATATTGCCCCACTTGCGAGAACACACCCCTGGATGCCTGCCCCACGCAGGCTTGCCAGGATTGGCGCGACGAAATCCGCGTGCAGCTCAGCCAGGGACGATCCCGGCAAGAGATCGAACAGTATTTCGTGGAGCGTCACGGAGCGCGTGTACTGGCTCAACCACGCTTCGAAGGTTTTGATATGCTAGTGTGGATATTGCCAATTCTCGCAGTGGTCGTGGGCGGATTTTTCTTCTGGCGCTACCTGCGCGATCTGCGCGCCCCGGATGGCGAATCGGACGAAATGCTCGAGGACGATACCGCCATGGTCGCGCAAGGATCGGCGCAAGAACCACCGCCCGCACCGCAAGAAGATGATTATATCTCCCGCGTGGAGAAGGAAGTACGGGAAGAATGAACGAACCGCTTACTACGACGATGGCGCCATCAGCTGAGGCCGAACAGCCGGCCGAAACCGATACACAGGGCGACGGCGTGCGTTGGGGGGCTATCCTGGTCTGGGGTGGCGTGGCTGCTCTCCTGCTCGTTCTGGGTTGGGGGTTGCTCAACGCTAACGCCACCCGGCCCGAAGCCGGTAACCCTGCGCCCAATTTTGAATTGCAGTTCTTCGACGGTTATGGGTGGAAGGACCTTTCCGCCAGCAGCCTGGAAGATATGCGCGGTAACGTCGTGGTCCTCAACTTTTGGGCATCCTGGTGTGTGGAGTGCCATCTGGAAGCCGAGCTGCTAGAGGATGCATGGCGCCGTTATCGTGACCAGGGCGTCATCTTCCTGGGCGTGGCCTACGTCGATGCTGACGCAAAATCGTTGGCCTACATGGAAGATTACGACATCACTTATCCGAACGGACCCGACCGGGCGTCGGTCATTTCTGACAAATTCCGTATCACCGGGGTGCCAGAGACCTTCTTCATTGCCAAAGATGGAACAATTGCCGACGTGGTCATCGGACCGGTTAACGCCAGTTCGCTCGACCGGCAGATCGCACAATTACTTTCTGAATGAAACTGATGCGCTG